>DATCES010000184.1:0-3452 GCA_036509935.1 Mucilaginibacter sp. | reverse complement strand
CTGCCAGCGCCATTACTTCATCCTCGTTAACCATTTCGCTGTAGCGGATACCGCCTTTTGTTGGCGATTGGTGTTGCGAATGTTCAACGCGCCATGCATCAATCACTTCGAAACCATTTCCCCTGCGTATCGGAAAGCGAAAACGGTAAACGCTGTTACATGATTTTATCTGGTCGAGCAAACCGGCATCGTGGTGGGTAAATTGTGCCGCATAATCAAAATTTTTACATACATCACCAAAAAAATGGGTATCCTCATCAGCAACCGAACTGTTAGTAGCCATAAATTTTTATTTATAAATTATTAAATTGTTAAAAAAGTGTACAAATTTGATACATTTTTTATCAATATCGCAAATAAATTACTTATGGTTTTTTACGACCTACCTTCGCCTTTAAAAGCGATGTTTAAACAAAATGGACTGAATTTTTGGGTTACTTTTCTTTTTCGATTTTTTTTAATCTCCGGTCAATTGAGAACAGATAGATGGCCAAACCGATAAAAATTATTGCGATAACTGCAATCACAACATATATTTTACCTGAACTGCGCATAACGTCAGCCATTTCAACGGGTTGGTTTTGCTGGGCAAATGCAGCCACATAACCCAACAGCAAAAGTGCTAACAGACTTATTGATTTCATATTAATTTATTTCGTTCTTTTTATATTCAATTACACGGATGCGGTAACGGAGGGAGGCTATCCAGACAGCAATAAAAACCCAGGCGATAAAAGCGGGGTACATTACAACACGCATGCGGTTATCAGTAAGTTTGCTAAATGCCGGGTTACCGCCATTGCCCGGGTGCAGGGAATCTGTTAGCCTTGGCAATACCATAATAAGCACTACCATTATCGGGAAAGCAAAAATATTGTATATGGCTGATATTCTGGCCCGCTTTTGTTCTTCGTCAATCGAGTTCCGCAATACGGCATAAGCGCAGTAAAGTAAAAATGCTATTGCCGCGCTGTTTTGTTTAGGGTCATTGCTCCAAAAAGCGCCCCAGGTATAATTTGCCCACAACATTCCTGTTAATAAACCCAACACATAAAAAAAAGTACCCGTGTTTACACACTCTACGGCAACCAGGTCGTACTTTTCATTCCCCGTATTCAGATATTTAATACTATAAACCACCGATATTGTAAACACTGTGAACATGGCCATCCACATTGGCACGTGGAAATAAGTGTTCCTGATAGTTTCGTGCATTATGGGCAGGTGGGGCACGCCAAGCAGAAACCCTGCAATTAAAGTGTAAAGAACGGTCAGCACCGCCAATATTTTCCACCAGGTTTGATATATAAACTTCATTTTTATTTATGGGGTAAAGGTAGTTGATTAAGTTGATTAAGTGAATAGTTGATTAAGTTATAAAACATCTAAAATACAGGCAAAACCACTCACTAAATCAACCCAATCAACTATTCACTTAACATCCGGCACATAGTCAACAGGCAGCATATCCGAAAGCCTGTCCCTTGCCCAGGCGCCTTCATATATCGGGGGGTTTGCTATTATAATACCATTCATATCAAATACGGCATAAGGGGCTGTTAAGGTAACAACACTTACCGCATAATTTGGCATATCCAATGGGCGGTACAAATCCTTGTTATAAATGTCATCCGTTTTTTTGGTATAAACTATATACAAATAATTTATAAAATGTATATCGAATAAACCCTGCTGCTCATCCCGGTTCAGTATTTCAAATGTAAACAGCGGCGGTTTAATTAAATTATCCCGGTAATATTTTGACTTATTGGCCAGGCCTATCCAGTAATTGGCGGAGTCTGCCCTCCGTATTTCAGTAAAATATTTAATCTTACGCCTGATCACTTCCTCATCAGGCCTTTCGGGGTTAAGATAGCGGGACAACCGGTATATTTGAAAACCTTCTTCTGCTAATTTATCGGTATATAACGAACGGTAAAAATGCATTGATGATCCATAATAAGCTTCTTCACGTTTCTCGTGCCACCTTTTTTTTTGCGCTTCGCTTCCGGGCAATTCTTCAAAAACCTGCTGCCCTTCCCTGGATATTAAATTTGCAATTTTATCAATTTTAAAATCATTCAGTAAAAATTTCACGCGGTAACCCAGCGCTTTGTTCTCAACAACCAAAAACTGGTCCGCATCGGCATGTAATAATTCCTTTGATGGGTTATAAGTTATATTGAGGATGTGCGGGTTAATAATCTCGCAATATTTAGCATTTTCGTCAGTCCCGATAAACTCCTTTCTGAACGCCTCATAATTTTTTTTCCAGTCGGCGTTTGATGAAATTACTACCTCCCTAAGCATCAGGGGTTTTTGCGCCAGTTCAATATCAAGTTTCATAGGTTCGCGGCCAACCAGGATAGTTTTGGAATACTGTTCGTACCCCAGTATGCTTACTACCAGGGTATATTGCCCAGGCCTTACGCCGCTAAGGATGTATTTGCCTTCTTCGTTTGTGGCCGATCCGATGGCTGAGTTACTTAAAAAAACACTTGCTCGCGGTAATGGTTTTTTACTATCTGCACTTGTTACTGTACCGCTGATAGTTCCGCTTTGCGCCATCGCAATAAATGGAAAAATCAAAAAAATGAAGATGGGCCAGGGGAATCGCATCGGGTAAAATTACAATTAATTTTAAAAATGCTAAGATAGTCTGAAAGTCCGAAAGCCTGAAAGATTTTTTACATCATAAAATGGCCCCATGAATTATTTTGCATCCCTGGCTTTAGTGGTTCAGACTTTTTATATTTCGGAACTTTCCGACTTTTGGACTTATTTATTAGCTTTACGGCAAATTCTACAAAACACATGAATATTCACGAATATCAGGGTAAAGCCATATTAAAAAGCTTTGGCGTAAGGGTACAGGAAGGCATTGTAGCCAATAATGTTGCCCAGGCTGTTGAAGCTGCTCAAAAATTAAAAGAAGATTACGGATCAAGCTGGGTTGTTATAAAGGCCCAGATACATGCGGGGGGCCGCGGAAAAGGCGGCGGTGTTAAATTAGCCAAAAACATTGACGAGGTTAAGGAAAAAACCGGTAATATACTTGGCATGCAATTAGTTACACCGCAAACCGGCCCGGAAGGCAAATTAGTGCGGAAAGTGTTGGTTGCCCAGGACGTGTATTACCCGGGTGACAGCCCAACTAAAGAATTTTACATCAGCGTTTTGCTGGACCGTGCAAAAGGCCGCAACATAATAATGTACTCTACCGAAGGCGGTATGGATATTGAAGAAGTAGCACATTCGACGCCGGAACTGATACATAAGGAAGAAATTGACCCGAAGGTTGGTTTACAGGCTTTTCAGGCGCGTAAAATCGCTTTTAACCTGGGCCTTTCAGGCGATGCTTTTAAAGATATGGTGAAATTTATCACTGCCTTATATAGAGCTTATGATGCTACCGATTCATCTCAGTTCGAGATCAACCCTGTATTAAAAAC
>DATCES010000183.1:0-9563 GCA_036509935.1 Mucilaginibacter sp. | reverse complement strand
AGTAACATTAATGGGATTTTGGGTGGTATTTAAAAGTGTTTCATTAATAGATGACGATGTTTGGTTGGTTACCGCCAGGTTGCTTATCCCGGTTACCAGTGCGCGGCCCCATGAAAACGTTGCCGTCCCTATATCGGCAGTAATAGTATAATTTAGCGGGTTGCCGCTGCAAATACTGCCGTTTGCCGGGCTTGTTATATGAGGGGTGCTTGCAACGGTTACATTAACCAGTGTACGGGGGCTTGTGCAGCCGTTTAAAGCTGCCTGCACATAATAAGTAGCATTGGTTGTTAAAGCAGGTGTTGTATAAGCGCTGTTTACAGATAACAGGTTGCCCCCGGCAGCCGCATCGTACCATTGATAAGTGCCGGTTGATCCGCTTGCTGTAAGTGTTGTTGAACTGCCCATGCAAATTTGCTGACCGGTCGCTATTGGTTGTGCCGGCGGTGGATTTACCGTTACTGTTACCGCCGACCGTGCACTGGTGATGCCGTTAACAGTTGTTTGTACATAATAGGTAGCGTTAAGTGTAAGCGGCGGGGTTGCCAAATCCGGCCCTGTTGCCAGCAGGTTGCCGCCTGTGGCCGCATCATACCACTGGTAAGCGCCGCCTGGCGCTGTTGCCGATAAAGTTGTACTGTTACCCGAACAAACGGAAGCGCCGGCCGCTGTTGGCGCGGCGGGGATGGCATTTATGGTGATGGTTACCTTATCAGATTGCGGCCCGCAAGGGCTGGACGGACCAATTGACGTTAAAGTTAGGGTGGCCATAGTTTCGCCCGCGCCCGGTGTATAAATTGCATTTGGAAGATTAGATGAAAAAGTACCTTGCCCGCCTGACCATGTTCCCGTTGTAGCCCCCCCGCTGATGCTTCCGGCCAATGGAACAGGGCTACCTGTTGCTATGGTTTGGGGCGGGCCCGCGCTAACAATGGCCATCGGATCAATAGTAACCATTGAAGTTGCCGAATCTGGAAGGCACGCGCCACTGCCCTTAATTGTATTTTTTACGGCATAGGTACCTGCTATGCTTTTACTCAGATCAATCTCGCCGGTACTTGTGTTTACAAAAATCAATCCCGCCGGCGATGCGCTAAAATTACCTGCGGATGCCCCGAACGGAAATAAAGCGAAAGGATTTACGGCACCCTGGCAGAAGGGCCCGTTATATGAAAAACGGGCATCATTGGTTGAAACAATTGCGATGTCAGCGCTTGTGGTAGCGGGGCACGGGCCATTACTGGTAAATGAAACAACATAGTTTCCGGGTTTGCTGGCGCTTATATCAATCTGGCCCGGAGTACCATTTACAAACACCAGGCCGGCAGGCAATGTGCTGAAAATCCCCCCGGATGGATTGTTCATAACAGGTGTGGGATTTGTGCCTGAAGTACAAAACGTTCCGAAAGCATATTGAAACTGGGGATTGGAAGCAATAATTACCGATGCAGTTACCGGTACGCGGGGGCTGTTGCATGTCCCGTTTGTACCCTGCACATAATAGGTAGTATTTGCCGATAAAGCAGGCGTGTTGTAGTTGTTGCCGGTTGCCAGTAAATTTCCCCCGGCGGGGGCATCGTACCATTGAATAGTTCCTGATGCCGCGCTGGCTGTTAAACTTGCTGAAGTACCAGAACAAACAGAAACCCCGCTTACTGTTGGTGTTGCCGGAAACGGGGTTACCGTCACTGTTACCGGTGTGCGCTGGCTTGTACACCCGTTAGCTGTTGATGCAACATAATAAGTGGTAGTGGCGGTTAAAGCAGGGGTGACGAATACCTGCGCCACTGATAATAAATTGCCGCCTGTTGCATTATCATACCAGGCATAGTTGCCGGGCGAACCCGTAGCCGTAAGGGCTGCCGTGTTGCCTGTGCAAACTGTTGTATTTGATGCCGCAGGCGATGCTATTGCCGGAAGCACAGAAACGGTTACAGGCGCCCTCGGGCTGATACATCCTGCTACCGTTGTTTGTACATAATAAGTGGCATTGGCGTTTAAAGAGGGGGTTGTATAACTGGCGCCTGTAGCTAACAAATTACCCCCCGCAGGTGCGTCATACCAGGCATAAGTGCCACCGGGGCCGGTTGCGGTAATAGTGGTGGCCGATCCTGAACATATAATAGATCCTGGAGCCGATGGGGCAGGGACTTGCTGTTCGACGATAACATTTACGGTCGAACGCGCACTTATGCACCCCCCGTTATTAGCCTGTACATAGTAAGCAGTGGAATTATTAAGGGCCGGGGTGTTATAACTAAGGCCTGTGGTAAGTAAGTTGCCACCCGTAGCGGCATCATACCATTGATAGGTGCCCGATGGGGGTGCAACTTCCGTTAATTGGACGCTTGTTCCGTAGCAGATGGTGTCGGTTTGCGCAGCCGGGGCCTGGGGGCTTGGGTTTACTGTTACCGTTACCGGGGTGCGGGGGCTCTGGCAACCGTTTATGGAGTTTTCTACATAATAAGTAGTTGTGGCGGTTAAAGGCGGTGGTGTATAATCAGGACTTGAGATCAGCGGCGCCCCGCCGGTAGCGGCATTGTACCAGTTAAGTATCCCTGCCCCTGCGGTTGCATGCAGATTTGTTGACGACCCTGCGCAAACAGATACACCTGAGGCCACCGGCGCTTGGGGAAACGGCGTTACAAATGCAGTTACAGCGGTTAATGCACTGGTGCAGCCATTAGCCGAAACACCTACATAATAAGTTGTTGTTGCGTTTAATGCAGGGGTTGTAAAATTTGGGGCCGTGCCCACCAGGTTCCCCCCTGTCGGCGCGTCATACCATACATAACTGTCGCCGCTGCTTACTGATAACGTAGCCACGTTGCCGGCGCATATTGATGCACTTTTAACTGTTGGGGAACCCCTTAAAGCAACCGGGGCGGCAGTCCTGGTACTTGTACAGCCTGCTACCGTTGTTTCAACATAAAAAATAGTGTTGGCAGTTATTGGCGGTGTAGTATAAGTAGGGCCGCTGGCTAAAAATTTGCCCCCGGTAGCGCTGTCATACCATTGGTAATTACCGCCAGGGGCCAGTGCAGTGAGCGTTGCTGAACTATTTGGACAAACTATTGCCCCTATTAACGTTGGCGCGACAGGAGTGACCGAAACCGCGATGGTTGTACTTTGGCTTACCGGCTGGCAGCCGGGCGTATTATCACTTACTGAAACTGAATAAGTACCTGCTTTGTCTATATTTATTGATGGTGTGGTTTCCCCGGTGCTCCAGGCATACGTAAACGGAGCCGTACCCCCGGATGTTGTGGCTGTTAAAACCACAATGTTTCCCGAACAAATCGTTGGCGCTGATGGTGACAATGTTACATTTAACGAACAGGATTGGCTAAATCCCCCAAATGGTAACAGGAACAGCAAATGTACGAGTAAACGGCCCTTCATAAGCCTAAGCATTTTATTAAGGCATTTCACTTAGTTAACGTAAAATACAGTAAAATTGTTCCGTAAATATAAGCCAATATATTTACCGGCAGTTAATGAAATTAAACTATTTGGCAGGGTAACACCTATTATTCTAATAATGACCGCACTGATTTTTTCGCAATCTAAACCCATTTAGAGCGTGATAAAAAAAGTAATTCTACAGGCTAAACGCGTTTAGGGCGTGATAAAAAAAGCAATTCTGAAGGCTAAATGCGTTTAGACCGTGATAAAAAAAATAATTCTGAAGGCTAAAAGCCTTTTGGGCATGATAAAAAATTCGGCCAATTTTATTTAAAGCACTATATATCAATAAACTATACAAAAAATTTCAAAGAGACGAAAGAAATTGATTGAAAATCCCGGTTTGTTATTTTTTTTTTCGCCAAAAACTACAGGCTTGCGGCTTATGTAAAGGTACGGATTTTGGGGGTGATTTGCAAGGACGGGGCATACATACCCGGCACCCCTGTAAAATTGCTGTTAGCAACAGTCATTAATAATATTTAAAAGCCTTCCCAAACCAGAAAGGCTTTTAAATGTACCGGGATCCGAACGCAAACTAAGCGTGCTGCCTGCGTATAATGTTCAGGGCACCGCCTGCCTTAAACCACTCAATCTGCTGGGCATTATAGGTATGGTTTACTGCGAAGCTATCTGTTGATCCGTCTTTATGGTGCAATACCACGGTTAACTGCTTGCCGGGGGCAAACTGTTTTAAGCCGGTAATATCAATGCTGTCATCTTCCTGTATTTTATCATAGTCGTTGCTGTCGGCAAAAGTGATGCCCAGCATGCCTTGTTTTTTAAGGTTGGTTTCGTGGATACGGGCAAATGATTTTACCAGTATGGCGCGTACGCCTAAGTGGCGCGGCTCCATAGCGGCATGTTCCCGTGATGACCCTTCGCCGTAGTTCTCGTCCCCAACTACTATCGAGCCAATGCCATGCGCTTTATAATCGCGCTGGGTGGCAGGCACCGGGCCATATTCGCCGGTAAGTTCATTTTTTACGCTATCCGGGGTATTGTTAAAGTAGTTGATGGCACCGATAAGCATATTGTTTGAAATATTATCCAAATGCCCCCTGAACTTTAACCAGGGGCCGGCCATAGAAATATGGTCGGTAGTACATTTGCCTTTGGCCTTTATTAATAGCCTTAACCCGGTAATATCCGTACCCTCCCATGCCGGGAACGGATCGAGCAATTGCAGGCGCGATGATTTAGGGTCAACCTTAACATCCACGGCGCTGCCATCTTCGGCAGGTGCCTGGTAACCGGCATCTTCAACAGCATAGCCTTTCACCGGCATTTCAATGCCTAAAGGTTCATCAAGCATAACCTGCTCTCCAAGTTCATTGGTCAACGTATCAACCAGGGGGTTAAAGGTTAAACTGCCCGCGATGGCCAATGCAGTAACAATTTCAGGCGATGCCACAAACGCATGTGTATTGGGGTTGCCATCGTTACGTTTGGCAAAATTGCGGTTAAACGAGGTAATGATAGAGTTTTTTCGTGTAGGGTTATCGGTATGGCGCGCCCATTGGCCAATACAGGGGCCGCAGGCGTTAGCCAGTACCACCCCGCCCATTTCGGTAAAGGTATCAAGGTAACCATCACGGTCAACTGTGTAGCGTACCAGTTCCGAACCCGGGGTGATGGTAAATTCAGCCTTTGTTTTCAGGTGTTTATCGATAGCCTGTTTAGCTATAGATGCCGAACGGGTTATGTCTTCATAAGATGAATTGGTACACGAACCGATTAAACCAACCTCTAATTCAGCGGGCCAGTTGTTTTCTTTTACCGCCGTTGCGAATTTGGAGATGGGCCACGCCAGGTCGGGCGTGAAGGGGCCATTTACATGCGGCTCAAGTTCGGTAAGGTTTATTTCAATCACCTGGTCAAAGTATTGTGCGGGATTGGCATAAACTTCGGGGTCGCCGGTTAAATGTTCCTTTATAGCATTGGCAAGTTCAGCAATATCAGCGCGTTTGGTGCCGTTAAGGTAAGCCGCCGCTTTTTCATCGTATCCGAAGATAGAGGTGGTCGCGCCAATCTCGGCGCCCATGTTACAGATCGTTCCTTTACCTGTAGCGGAAAGCGAACGCGCGCCCTCGCCAAAATATTCAACAATTGCGCCTGTACCGCCTTTTACGGTAAGGATACCTGCTACTTTAAGGATAACGTCTTTAGCCGATGTCCAGCCGGATAATTTACCGGTTAGTTTAACACCGATGAGTTTTGGGAATTTTAGCTCCCAGGGCAGGCCGGCCATTACATCGCAGGCATCAGCGCCGCCAACACCAATGGCGATCATGCCCAAACCACCTGCGTTTGGCGTATGTGAGTCGGTGCCGATCATCATTCCGCCGGGGAAGGCGTAGTTTTCTAAAACCACCTGGTGGATAATGCCCGCGCCAGGTTTCCAGAAACCAAGCCCGTATTTATCCGATACCGAGGCCAGGAAATCATAAACCTCTTTGTTTACGTCTTTAGCGGTGTTCAAATCTTCGGTTGCGCCTACCTTCGCCTGTATCAGGTGATCGCAGTGCACAGTTGAAGGTACTGCTACCTGCGGCCTGCCGGCCTGCATAAACTGTAGCAGCGCCATCTGCGCGGTAGCATCCTGCATGGCCACACGGTCTGGTGCAAAGTCAACATAGTCAACCCCGCAGCCGAATGCAGTTTTTGCATCGCCCCCGGTGAGGTGGGCGTATAATATTTTTTCGGTTAAAGTGAGGTGTTTGCCGGTTGCTTTACGGGCAGCAGCCACGCGGGCGCTATAGCGTCCGTAAACTTTTTTGATCATATCTAAATCAAAAGCCATTTTATTTGATCTTTAGGTGAGTAAAACAATGATTTAATCTGCCAGGGCCGACTAATGCGGCGAAATTACAAAAATTACAGATAATTGACGTCATCGCTTTGTACAAATGTTGTTTGGAGATGTTCTAAATATTGTTGGTGCGTTAGGGTGGACGGGCCTGGCAATCCGCCGGTATTATGTAATTTTTACCGCGTAGTTAAAAAAACAGACGAGAACCATCTGCCATGAAAAAAATTTTTCTTAAATTGCCTTTTTCTGAAGTAAATAAAAAAGGCTATGACTGCAACGCTCGACATCAACATCACCAAAACGAATCATTCCCGTTTACTAGAAACGGATTTTAGCAATTTACAATTTGGGCGCACCTTTTCCGACCACATGTTTGTGGCCGATTATGAAGATGGTGAATGGAAAAATTTTCAGATCGTCCCTTACGGTGAAATTGGGTTCAGCCCGGCTATTGCGGCATTGCATTATGGCCAGGCATTTTTTGAAGGTTTAAAAGCCTACAAACATGCCGATGGAAAGGTTTCGGTTTTCCGCCCTGATAAAAACGCCGCGCGTTTCAATAAGTCAGCGGCGCGTTTATGCATGCCCGGGCTGCCCGAAGAAATATTTATGCAAAGCATTGCCGCCGTAGTTGATATTGACCGCGATTGGATACCTTCAAAGCCAAACCATTCGATGTATATCAGGCCGTTTATGTTTGCCACCGATGCCTATTTAGGGGTACAGCCCTCTAAAACCTATAAATTTATTGTTTTGGTAGGCCCTGTGGGGCCGTACTTTGCAAAGGTTTTAAGGGTTAAGATAGAAACCTACTTTACACGCGCTGCCGAAGGCGGTATGGGCTATGCCAAATCAGCCGGAAACTACGGGGGGGCCATGCTCCCCGGCCTCAAAGCAACCGAAGAAGGCTTTGACCAACTTATATGGACGGATGCCAAAGACCACCAATACATTGAGGAAATGGGTGCCGCTAATGTGATGTTCGTGCTTGACGGCAAACTGGTTACCCCGTCAACCCGTGATACAATATTAGACGGCGTTACGCGCGACACTGTTTTAACCATGGCACGCGAGTGGGGTATGCCGGTTGAAGAACGCCGCGTTGCCGTAGGTGAAATTATTGAAGGCGCTAAAAGTGGCAAACTAACTGACGCATTTGGCGCAGGCACTGCCGCCACCATCGCCCCGGTAGGTTCCATAAGCCATAATGGCGAAGAATGTTTTTTGATTGATCCGGAAAAAAGGGAGTTTTCGAAAAAAGTATTAAAGGAACTTGATGCGATAAAATATGGGGTTGCCGCTGATACGCATGGATGGAATTATATGGTATAGTCTTGAGTCCGAAGTTCTAAGTCTGAAGTCATCGATTTCAAAACGCCGGCCTCGGACTTAGAACCTAAGACTTCTGACTTAGAACCCCGCGCTACTCCACACTAACCGTCAACGCCTCCTGTTGAAGGATTTTGCGATAAACCTCCATTTCGGTAAATGAACCTTCCAATATGGCGCATTTACCTTCGTTATGCACCTTCAAGGCAATTTTTTGGGACTGGGGGCCTGAATAATCAAGGTACTTCATCATGCAAAAGATTACGTGATCAAAACTGTTCACATCATCATTCCATAAAATGAGGCGGTGCAGCTCTTTCAGCCCCAGCAACAAATCCTCGAGGGTGAAGGTCTCTTCCTGTACTTCCGTTGACATATATAACGCAAAATTACTCAAAAAACCCTATGCATTGATCTTTCTATCCGCTTCGAAAGAAGAAAAACAGGATGACCAAAAGTTGAAGCTGTTGATGTATTAAATTTTGCCCGATCAGGCGCTAAAACCGCCTGCCTAAAATTATTTTAAATATGCCTTTGTCGGTGTTGTTTGTGAACCCGAGGCCATAACCTGCATTAAATTCCCAGTTAGGGTCCCAATTCAGGTCGGTAGCAATAAAAAGCTGGTGCTGCTGCAGTTCGTAACGGTCGTAGTGAAAGAACGGCCCGGTACTGCCATAATATTCTAAACCCAGGGCTACAACCTTTGTAACGTCATAGCTCCATTTTACATTGGGCGAAAAAACCATCCCCCTGTTGGCATCAGGGCCTTTAAAGCTTTGGTCAAGGGTAGGGTTGATGGTAAAGTAATTCCTGCCCCATTTTTTATCAATGATAGGCCTAATCTCTAACGTAGCTGTATTGGCCGAGTATGCCGCTTTTTGGAAACCAAATTCCATCGATAAACTAATGCCAACCGGCCATTTCCAGCTTTGGGGGGCAGATACCCGCGGGCGTATGTGCGAACCAACGTACGCGGTACGCCCATCGTTGCCAATACTGTTAAAAAAATAAAAACCGGTTTCAAACCAGGGGGTCCAGCCGTGGGTGATCTCAATCGTTTCATGATCTACATTATTTGTAGGTAACATGCCATCGATAATGGTTTTGCTTCCGTCGGTTGTAAAGTTGCTGTGCAATTCAACCATAGTATGCCCCGGGTCAACCAAATCAGATCCGTAAACCTGTATCTCGTAATTATCCTGGGCTTCGAGCCTGGTACAGGCAAACAAAAACAAAGCACTAAAAAGTAAAAATCTGACCATAGAAATCCGTTTTTCAAAGATTTATAAAAGTATAGCCATAATTTGAGAAAATCCTGAAGATGAAACTAAACAACAGATATGTTACAAACCGATGTACCTTTGCTCCAAAACGCCCTCCTCAATGCTATAAAGTTAATGGTTATTAAAATCTTATCATTTACTCACCAGGCACACATGATCAAGTGTTTTATACCTCGTGTCTTTGTTAATAAAAGCAAGGACAAGGTTTTCTTTCGGATAATTTATAAATGAGCGGATGACCTTGAAACCGGCATGGTTTTTTGTTAAATAATCCATCGATTGTTGGTCTAAATAAAAAACCGATGATTTATCAGGTTTAAAACGATTGAATTGTTCAACAGGTACAAGGCCTACCTGCCCCTTACAATAAAATTGGAAAATATTATTCCCTGCATTTACTGTATAGATGTGAAAGTTATCAAATGGTTTTTGGTTAACATATTCGGCGGCTGCTATCTGGCCTTTATAAGGGACAATTTCGTTATAAAAAACCGTATTAAGATAAAATCCTGCAAATAAGGCTGCGGTGCAATTTAAGAAGAAAGCCTTTTTGTTCGCCTCGTTGATTTTAAGTTGGATAAATAAAATGATACCTGCAAATAACACCCCATCCGCAATTAAAAAAACATCACTTACAGGTTTCAGTAAATAATTAACAAGGATAATAACCACGG
>DATCES010000182.1:0-4276 GCA_036509935.1 Mucilaginibacter sp. | reverse complement strand
ATCTTTTATGGTAAGCGTCTGGAAACTGGTGCCTGCAATCCTTACGCCGCCATTGAGGTTACTGGCTGCCTGAACGGTGATCATGTTTGTGCCCATGTTTGATAACTGGTCGTGTATACTTTGTTTTGACCCCTGGCCTATGGCAACCATGGCAATAACCGATGCAACACCTATTATAATGCCCAGCATGGTTAATAACGCCCTCAGTTTATTACGCTGAAGTGCTTTAAGCGCTATCCGTATCAGGTTAATTAAACTCATTTCTTTTGGTCATTGGTCATTGGGGCATTGGTCATTGGTCATTGGTCATTGCGTCATTGGTCATTGGGTCATTATTAAATCATTCACTATTCACCACTCACCACTCACTAACTCACTAATTCAATAATCGTCTGTAACGGGCAAACCCTCCAACACTTCTTTTGCCGATCGTTTGGTTTCAATCTTTGTGTCTTTTTGTATCCGCCCATCACGCAATTGTATGGTACGGCTGCTGAATGAGGCAATATCAGGTTCGTGTGTTACAAAAACAATTGTTTTTCCCTGTTGTTGGTTTAATTCCTGCATAAGCGCCATAATTTCGTATGATGTACGACTGTCGAGGTTGCCCGTTGCCTCATCAGCAAGGATCATTACCGGCTCATTCACCAGCGCCCTGGCAATAGCTACACGTTGCTGCTGCCCGCCGGATAACTGGCTGGGGGTATGGTCAAACCGGTCGGCCAATTTTACTGCCTCCAAAGCATGAACGGCCCTTTCGCGGCGCTCAGTTGCAGTCACTTCCTTATCGTATAACAGGGGCAGTTCCACATTTTCCAGGGCGGTGGTACGCGGCAACAAGTTATACGACTGAAAAACAAAGCCAATTTTATGGTTACGCAGCTGCGCGAGCTCATCGCGTGATAGTTTTTTTACGTCAACGCCATCCAGAAAATAGTCGCCGATAGTGGGTTTGTCGAGACAGCCTAAAATATTTAACAAAGTTGTTTTGCCCGATCCGCTGCTGCCCATAATAGTAACAAACTCCCCCGCCTCTACCTCAAACGACACGCCCCTGAGCGCGTGCACAGTTTCGCTGCCCATTACAAATTCGCGTTTAAGCTCCTTTATTTCTAATATTTTTTTGCTCATCGCGCCCTGCCGCCCCCCGCTGGCCGTTTCGGCATGAATGGGCTGCCGCCAATAGATGATGATGATGATGATGCCGCACCTGCCGGCCCGCTGCTTTCGCCTGTCGCTATCCTATCATTAGTTGTTAAGCCTGACAATACTTCAACCTGCGTATTGTCATTTAACCCTATTTCTATCCTCTTCTGCACCAGCTTATTGCCCTGCAATAACCATACTAATGCTTTTTGTTTATTTACACCCGAAGTATCCGTACGGCTTTTAGCGCTATGCGGTACCTGGTTGGCCGAAGGGCTACCACCGGCGCTGCCACCGGCGCTACCACCGGCGCTACCACCGGCGCCACCACCGGCGCCACCACCGGCGCCACCACCCCTGCGCGTACTTTTATGGCTCACCCGGCCCACAATCTGATAATTTTTTATCAGGGTTGAATCAGGCGTAAAGGCTAAAGCTTTTGCAGGTATCAGCATGGCATTGTTTACTTCCCTGGTATAAATTATAATATTGGCCGTCATGCCTGGCTTTAGTTTCATATCATCATTTGGCGCATTAATAATTGTGGTATAAGTAACCACATTTGAAGATACCGAAGGGTGCAGCCTTACTTCAATAACAGCTCCTTTAAATTGGTCGGTTATAAAGGCATCCACCGTAAATGATGCGCGGTTGCCTGCCTTTACATCGCCAATATCAGCCTCGTCAACATTTGCCAGCACTTCCATTTTGGTTATATCTTTTGCAATAATAAACAGCGTTGGTGTGCTAAAGCTGGCGGCGACCGTTTGCCCTACGCTGATATTTCTGTTTAATATTACGCCATCTATGGGTGAATATATCTCGGCATAGGACAAATTTTTCTCCGCCGACCTGATCTGCGCCTGGACGCTTGCAACAGATGCTTTAGCCTCATCATAAGTATTAAGCGCACTATCGTAATCCGCTTTGCTGATGGCATCAGTTTTAAAAAGCAGGTACTGCCTGTTAAAATTATTTTTTGCATATACCAGCTGGCTTTGCGCATTCAGTAAATTGCCTTTATACTGGTCGAGGGTAGCTTGCAGCAATGATTTATCAAGCTGGGCTAAAAGTTCCCCCTTTTTTACTTTCGAATTAAAATCAACATATAAATATTGTATTATCCCCGATACCTGCGTACCTACGGTAACAGTATCAACCGGCTCAATTTTACCCGTGGCAGTTACGCTTTGCGCAATATAACCCCTTGTTGGTTGTTGGGCAATTACAGTAACGGGGACCGTTTTTTTATGGAAGAATAAAAACCAGATGAGCAGTATGGCTATCAATACCCCTGCTGTAATTAATGCTTTTTTTAAATTAGGTTTCATAATAGCCCGGTTTATAGTTTAATGGGGATACCCCTGTAAAAGTCGTATATTTTTAAAGTCAGAAGTTCATTATACTTTGCCTGTATAAAAGCTTGCTGGGCTTGTATGAACAAGTTTTTTCGCAGTAAAAAATCAACTGTGTTGGCTACGCCAACTTTTAACTGTTCGCTTGCAATACGGTAACTTTCCTTGTTGTAGTTGTATTGTTCGAGGGCGGCGGCATATTGGCTTTTTGCATTCTCAACATTAATATAAGCCCGGTTAACAGTTTGCGACAAAGTAAATGCCGCATTTTTCAAATTTAGCTGCGCCTGGTCAACGGCTATTTTAGCTTCTTCAACATGGGTTTTAACCACCCTCCTGGTAAAAATAGGGATGGCAAGGTTAAACCCCAGTTGCTGGTTGAAATTGTTATTAAGTTGATTTTGAAAACCTCCCTGGCCACTAAGGTAACCCGTATTAAGCGATGCGCCTGCCGTTAACGCAGGCTTATAGCCCGCCCTTGCAATATCAACCCCATATTGAGCGGCCTTAACCCCCAACTCCCCGATTTTTACATCCGGGAAATATTTTAACGCGCTTTGCTCAACGTCATGAAATGCCGCTATACTATCAATTAGTACTATAGTATCAGGCTTCACAATATTAAAATTAACATCGGCAAATAAAAGCAAAAGCTGTTTTAGCGTAAGCAGGTCGCTTTTTTCGGTGTTTTGCGCGTTAACAAGCGTATATTGATCTGTTGCATGCTGTGCCTGTAACTGGATGAGCGCATAACGGGCTACGCTGCCTACATCATATTTCTGCTGCTCCAGTTTTACCTGGGCCTGCGATGTGTTTACCAGGTCGGTATCATAAACTATATTTTCCTTATCTAACAAAATAATGAGGTAGGCTTGTGTTATCTGTAGCGAAATGTCGTTTTCCTGCTGTAAAATGCTAAGGTTTGCTGACTGTACCGAAAGGTTTGCCTGGTTAATAGTATTAGTGATAAGGTTACCGTTATATAATGTTACCGAAGAGTTTAAACTATAATTGCCCGAAGCAGTAAAACCCGAACCGCCCCCGCCATTATTACCGCCCCCATTGGTATTGACATGTTCAAAATTCTGCGAAGCGGAACCGGACAAGTTTGGCAACCTTGCAGCCTTTGCCAGCAAATATTGCTGCTGGCCGGTTAATGCCGAAAGCCGGAAAGTATTGATCTGGATATTATTTTTTTTGGCATAATCAATACACTTTACCAGGTCCCATTTTATTGTAGCGCCCATCAATGTGCTATCCTGTGCATAAAGATTAAAAAAAGCGCCAAACAATAATAGCAGCGTAATTATGTATTTAGGTTTTAACAGCATCATGGTACTGGTTATCAGCTTAAAGGTATCAAATGATTTATTACTTAATACAATTTTTACGGAAAATGTTTGACTTGCTGATGGTTATAATTGAAATTAATTTTTAACCTTTTGCTGAGCCTGCAAATTTTATAGCCCCTGCTTCGTAAAAGCTGCGCTTGAGTTCGGTATCCCCGCCTGTTCATTGTCCACACTTGAACACATAAAATTTTGAGCGTCCACGCTCGCGTTATAGGTTAAGTATACGCTCTTACAAACAAATCTGTTCATAATCAGGAGCGTGGATGCTCCAAGCTAAACTCATTCAAGTGTTGACACCATAGCCGTTAACCTAAGAAAAATTTTAAAATCTTTTTTTAGAATATGACGTGGTCGGGGCTTCGCCGTTGGGCAAAACCACTTAGATTTTCCCATATTTGTATAGTGTTGTTTTAATGAAAAGGC
>DATCES010000181.1:0-6214 GCA_036509935.1 Mucilaginibacter sp. | reverse complement strand
GGGTGTGCAAAAACAAAATAACGTACTTGCTCATAGGTAATGCCGCCCAGCATGGCCATTTGCAATATGGTCATCGTTTCTCCGCCTTCGGTACCCAATATAGTTGCGCCCAATATTAGTTTTGTATCAGCATCTACTATTGCCTTCATAAAACCGCGTGTATCGCCGGTTTCTATGGCCCGGGCCACATACGCCATGGGCAATTTTGCCACTTTATAATTTAGCTTTTGTTTTTTAGCTTCCGTTTCATTCAAACCAATGCAACCCAACTGCGGGTCGGTGAACATGCAGTAAGGTACAGGCCTGTTTTTTATGGTTAGTTTATCGCTCTTGACCAGGTTACGGTAAACTATGGTATAATCATTATAACTGATATGGGTAAAGGCAGGGCCACCCTTTACATCGCCCAAAGCATAAATACCAGGTATGTTTGTTTCCAGCCTTTCGTTTACTTTTATCGCCCAGCGTTCATCAGTTTCAACGCCAGTTTTTGATAAATTCAATGCTTCGGTTTGCGGCGTGCGGCCAACAGCTATTAAAACATGGGAACAGTTTATTTTTTCTTCCTTATCTCCAATTTTTACTATGGCGGTTATCTTTCCGCCCTTCTTTTTTTTAAACCCTGTAGTTGCCGTATTGGTATGTATGGTAATGTTCTCTACTTCAAGTATTTTGGCCAACGCTTCCGAAACATCCTCATCCTCGCGGGACACTATCCTTCCAGACCGCTCTAATATTGTTACCTTACTGCCAAACCGCCGGAACATTTGCCCAAACTCCAGGCCAATATAATTACCGCCGATGATGAGTAAATGATCGGGGATATAATCCAGGTCGAGTATAGTTGTTGATGTTAAATAATCAATATCGCTTAGCCCTTTAATCCCTGGTATAAAAGTTTTAGCGCCGGTATTGATAAAGATCAGATCAGCTTTGAGTTCTTTTTCCTTCCGGCTGTTATTCAATTTTACCGAAATTGTTTTATCGCCAATAAACGCCGCTTCGCCAAAAATAATATCCAGGTTTTTAGTGGCTTCAAGGCCTTTTTGGCTGCCTTCCCTAAACTGGTGCACAATTTCGTCCTTGCGCTTTTTGATCATTGGCATATCCACCGAATAAGCCTTTATTTTTACGCCAAGCGGCCCGCTGTGGCCAGCCGTATAAGCAGCCTTTGCCGAGGCCACCATAGTTTTGGTAGGCGTGCAGCCATCATTTACACAAGTACCGCCTATCCACCGCTTTTCAATAAGTGCGGTTTTTTTCCCGGCAAGGGCCAGTTTTTTTGCCAGTGGGCCCCCGGCCTGGCCTGCGCCTATGATTATTGCGTCGTACTTTTTCATGCTCTCCGGTTATTCAATATAACTCATAATATTGGTTAAATGTTTGTTATAAAGATAAGCGGTTAATATTCAGATAAGCAAGTCGGAAAAGTCCGAAAGTCCGAAAGTCCGGAAAGTCCGAAAAGTCCCGAGTCCGGAAGTAGGAGATTGAGAAAGTTTGAAAGTCAGCAAAGTCAGAAAGTTGGCAATTGTTTACCTCGGTGATTTCTAAACGAAAAAAGCGATGCCGTTTCTTTTGGACTAAAAAAGAAAACTTTATTTTTAATTTCTCTTTAAAGCTATATCTTTGCAATCCCAAAATAAGGGGTTTTAAGTCGAAAGGCTTAAGGCTTAAAAAAGGCCCGTTCGTCTAGGGGTTAGGACGTTAGATTTTCATTCTAGAAACAGGGGTTCGATTCCCCTACGGGCTACAAAAAACAATACCAAAAGATGCTAAAACCCTGCAAATCAAACATTTGCAGGGTTTTTTGTTGGCATCAAAACACCATATTATGCACCAAAACGCAACAAAAATGAGCGTAATTCGGTGCGTACCTAAATGGAAAAACACTACGCACCGAATTGCCCATAATTAATTGATTATCAACCTGTTCAATCATTGAACATCTTGATAGAAGCAGCTTACAAACTTACTTTTGTTTAACTTTTAAGCTTGTAATTATGAAAAGTAATTTCCATCTGCTTTTTTACCTGAGAAAGCAAAAAAACTTCAAAGGTGGCCCTATGGCTATCTACATGCGCATTACCGTTAATGGTAAACGCGCCGATATGTCCACCGGGCGTGATTGTGATCCCGCAAAATGGAACAGCCAGGCAGGGCGGGCCATCGGCACAAAAGAAGAAACCAGGGCATTAAACAACTATCTGGACAGTCTGCAAACCAAAGTTAGGAATGCACACCAAACCCTGATTGACACGAAACAACGCATCACCACAGAAAGTTTGCAAAACCAGTTCAATGGAAAGGCAGAAAAGAGCCGCTACCTGATGCAGTTATTTAAGGAGCATAACGCAAAAGTAAAGGCATTGATAGGAAATGGTTTTGAGGCTAATACCCTTAAAGGTTATAACACCTCTGAAAAACACCTCACAGCTTTTTTGCAAAAGGAATACGGAAAAACGGATATAGAGATAAATCAATTAGATTATGCCTTTATTACCGGGTTCGAGTTTTACTTGAAAGCTGAATGCAAATGCAGTGGCGTATCAGCCGCTAAATACATTAAACATCTTAAAAAGATTGTTAATCATTGTATAGCCAATAGTTGGCTAACAATTAATCCTTTTATCAATTACAAATCAACGGCAAAAGCAAAAGAGCGCACTTATTTGACACAACAGGAACTTAATAGCATAGCCAACAAAAAATTAAGCATTGAAAGGTTACAGCAGGTACGGGATATTTTTGTTTTTTGCTGTTACACAGGCTTATCATACGCCGATGTTAAAAAGCTAAAGCGTAGTGAAATAGCTATCGGGATGGATGGCGAAAGATGGATATTTACCAGCCGCCAAAAAACAGACACATCTTCACGGATACCTATTTTACCTGTTGCCTTAGAAATCTTAGATAGATACCAGGATCATCCGCAATGTGAAAATAAGGGTTTACTTCTCCCAGTATTGAGCAATCAAAAAATGAATGCATATTTGAAAGAAATAGCGGACTTATGCGATATTGTTAAACACTTAACCTTTCACTTAGCACGGCATACATTCGCCACAACAGTAACACTATCCAATAATGTACCGATTGAGACCGTCAGCAAAATGTTAGGCCATACCAATATTAAAACCACACAACACTATGCTAAAGTATTAGATTTGAAAGTGAGCCATGATATGGCCGCTCTTAAACAAAAATATGCCGGAATTTAGTTATAAATCTCTAAGGTCACATTTTGTGACCTTAGAGATTTCACCTTACATCTTAAAATCACCATAATCATGGAAAACCAATTGATACCTGATGAAATCATCATGAATAAAATATATTATATAAGAGGACAAAAAGTAATGTTGGATAAAGACCTGGCAGAATTATATAGTACAGAAACCAAAAAATTAAAGCAACAGGTAAATAGAAATCTAAATAGGTTTCCTAAACATTATATGTTTGAATTAACGAAAGAGGAAAACGAAATCTTAAGGTCACAAAATCCCAATTCGGGAAAAGGGGAACACTCCAAATATTTGCCGTTTGTCTTTAGTGAGCATGGCATCTTAATGTTGTCTAACGTACTTAAAAGCGAAAGCGCAGTGCGGGTAAGCATTAGGATTATAGATGTATTTGTCAAATTGAGGGAAGTGTATGCTGAACAAACCGAGATGTGGTTAGCTATTGAAAAGATCAAAACAAAACTTGACAATCAGGATAAAAATATGGAAATCGTATTCCGCTATCTTGACGAGCTAATCGATAAAAAGCATGAGCCACAACAACGTAAGAGGATTGGTTACAAGCCTGATAATTTATAAAATTGGCAGGTAGAAATACACAACCATTACTTTTCTAATTCACGATCCTTAAAACGTTAGTCAGAAAGAATATCTTTACCGTCCGATTTTAAAATCGGGAATTATTCACCATAAAAACAAGTTATTATGTCAACATTTCAACAATTAAAAGACTTAGTGGCAGCCACAGAAGCAGACGCACAAGCATTCTACGAAAAAGGCAACAAAGCAGCAGGCACCCGTTTACGCAAAGCCTACCAGGAAATCAAAGTCCTTGCACAACAAGGGCGCACCGAAGTAACTGATTTAAAAAACAAAGAAAAATAACAAGTAAACAGCTGATTTTGGGATAAAAGGCCGCCAGCAATGGCGGCTTTTTTTTATTACTTTTGATAATATAACCAATGAATAATTCTTTAAGGTTTCTCGATGATGTCAAAGACCGCTTGGAATTTGTTCCCTATGAACAAATTTATCAGGCGATAGCAGACATGCGCTACAAATTCGTTCCTACTGCAATCATCAAGAAAGGCGCTTATATTGACCGCGTTCGCGTTCATCGAAATGTAGCGGATGTTTATTATAAAGAAGAAGAGGTTAGTTATATTCATGACCCTGACATTATTGCCAATCATGTTGGATATGGCCGCGCGAACAAGGAGAAACAAGCCGTGTTTTACGGAGCAGTTGAATCGCCTGAAATCGATCAACCACGAGCCGTTGCATATTTTGAAACTTCTCCAATTTTAAAAGAGTTGGAAAAGCACGATAATACCGTGGAAATGTTTACTGTCAGTCGTTGGCGCGTGAAAGAAAATATTGAAGTGATAGAAATGATCTTTAGCGACGAAGCGTTAAAGGTCAGTAAGTATGCACAAATGTCTTTAGCCAATCAACTTGAAAACTATAAACACTTACCGCTTGCCGACGAATACGAACAACAGGGGCGGTTTTTTTCAAATGAATTTGCCCGGAGTGACATCCTGCCTGGTCAGGATCATAAATATAAGATCACTTCTGCTTACGCAAATTATATATGGGCGCATACAAATTATAACGGTATAACCTATCCGAGTGTCCAATCACGCTATATTGGTCAAAATGTTGCCCTACTGCCCGAAGTGGTGGACAGTTCTTTGCGGTTAGAGGCACCCATAGGCATCTTTAAGTTTGAACGGATTAATGGTATTAACCAACCGGTAGATAGTACCCAAATCGCTATGGATCTCGGCAAAGGCAATTCTGCATTCGTTTGGAAGGATTATAATCCTGCTGACTATTTATAATTCACTCAACCTACAAAGTTTAACCATTATGTCAACCGCCGCTCCCTCCTTCAAAAAATTACTGACTGAATATATTCAGGGGCACATCGATGAACAAAAAGCATTGCAAATTTCATGGAATTGCCCTTATTGTCATGGTAGCCACGCAGGTAACTTATTCAAGAAAGTAAGATCAATGGAAATGGCTTCGGCTGCCGATAGTCACGCTGTTGAAGTCAACCTAATGGATGAAACAGGCCAACTGTTTGCGGCCATTAAAATTTCAAAGAATAAAACCCGATTACCCATGCTGTGGATCAATACCGGAAGCAGAATGTAATTTACGTACAGCTATGCCCACCTCCAGAGGTAAGCGAGGAAACTGTAGCCGATTGTTTAGCCAACCCTAAGTTTGTCGGTACTTGTTTAAATCCCAAATGCAAAAAGTGCGGGGATTTCCAATATGAAAAAAGTATGGTCATAATTGATTCCACTTGCTGGAAATGCAAAGCAGATATGAAAATCGCCGTACTGGATTGTTCCGGGTATCACCCCGACCCCGAAGCATTTAGCGAAGATGAACTAAGCCTTGCCCGCAGCGAAGGCGTAGTGATCAAAAGTAACTATAGCAAAACAGTTGGCCGCGCTTACCTATCAAACACCTGCCCGTCCTGCGACACACTTACCGGGAACCATTATCTATTTACCGATCATTTTAGCGAAGCGATGTACGGCTACCTTACCTATAAGCGATTTCCGGCAGGTTACTTTTGTGAAGCCTGTTATTGGGCCGGTTAACGACACGACTCACACTACAAAGGTAAATACTTTGATCGGGGGTATCTTTAAAAACAGTATCTTTATTGTTTGAACCTTTTGACCAATGAGAACCACTGTCGCTGCCCTGGAGCATATTTTCGCTGAAATTTGTAATAGCGCCTATCCTCATGAGTGGGACGAAGATCATATCTCCTTTACGCTCATGCAGGAACTCCGTTCATTATTCAGCAACCGGGTCATTAATTTCCAAGACTGGTCAAAAATCGTGGATTGGCGGTCTTTTAAAAACCGAGGTCAACAGGAAACAAAATACGGCGACATTGCCCTAATCGTAAATGTTCAATACAGTTCGGGAGAAGTGCTAAAAGGGGT
>DATCES010000180.1:0-5005 GCA_036509935.1 Mucilaginibacter sp. | reverse complement strand
TCCCCGGAGGTAATTTCCTGGAAGGCCCGAAATTGAACGATGCATTTCCATGGAAGACTACTTTGGGGCCCCTCGAGAATCGTCCCGGCCATACAGGCTCCTGGGGTTACCGTCCTACTGATGGAATGGGATTGCTGGAATTTTTAGAATGGTGTGAGGACCTGAAAATGGAGCCCCTGTTGGCTGTTTATGCCGGTTACTCGCTCGATGGCGACCATGTGGACGCAGGCCCCCTTTTAAAGCCTTACGTAGATGATGCTTTGGATGAAATTGAATATGTTACAGGCGATATACACACGTATTGGGGGGCTAAACGCGCAGCCGATGGGCACCCCGCCCCTTTTAAACTAAGCTATGTAGAAATTGGCAACGAAGATGGGTTTGACAGGTCGGGTAGTTACAGCGGGCGTTTTGCCCAGTTTTACGATGGCATTAAAGCTAAATACGCTAACCTGCATTGTATTTCAACAATAGGCGGCAGGGATGCGCTCGGGGTGAGAGGTAAATTGACTATACGCCAGCCCGAAGTTGTAGATGAACATTATTACCGAAATGCCTGGGAAATGGAAGAGGACGCTGCCCATTACGATAAATATGACCGCAATGCGTTTAAAGTTTTTGTAGGTGAGTGGGCAACAAGGGAAGGTGCGCCGACCACTAATTTAAATGCCGCACTTGGCGATGCTGCCTGGATGACCGGTATGGAACGCAATTCAGATTTGGTCATCCGGTCATGCTATGCGCCCTTGTTTGTAAACGTTAATACCGCCACTGCCACAGCGCCAAGGGCCTGGCAATGGGATTCAGACCTGATTGGCTATAATGCTTTGACAAGCTTTGGGTCGCCATCATATTATGTACAAAAAATGTTTGGCAATTATATCGGTAATAAGGTTGTGACGGTAGCAGGCATTAATATTCCGACCCAAACCAGGCCAGCTACTAAAAGGGATAGCGCCGCCAACAAAATGCCCCAGCCTATACCAGCTATGTTTTATGTAGCCACCAACGACACAAAAACAGGTAAGCTATTTCTTAAAGTAGTAAATACAACGGGTAAGCCGCAACAGGTGGATATCGATTTAAAAGGAGCAGGAAAATTATCTCCGGAGGGTAACCTCGTGGAAATAAAAGGTGATAAACCGGAAGATACGAACACGATCAATGATCCCGAAAAAATCGTTCCTGTTTCTTCCATCGTAAAAGGCATCAGTGGGAAATTTACAAGAACATTCGATCCATATTCGGTGAGTGTGCTTCAAATTAATATGGTAAATAAATGATCAAAATAAATCACAAACCATTAACTTTTTCAGACAGGCTCAATAAACAATCAAATGTAAATATGAGAAACCTGATATCCCGATTATGCGTGGCCGCTTCGATAGTCATGCTTTTCGTGCCGCATTTATACGCTCAAAAAGCAGCTAACCCGGTCATTTACGCCGATGTGCCAGATATGTCAATACTGCGTGCAGGTGACACCTATTATATGAGCAGCACCACCATGCACATGAGCCCGGGTGTTCCGATTATGAAGTCGAACGACCTGGTGAACTGGAAGCTGGTGAATTATGCATATGATACTTTAGCAAATGTTGACGCATTAAATCTCACAAACGGCAAAAACGCATACGGGCATGGTTCGTGGGCAAGTTCTATTCGTTTCCATAATGGCACCTATTATGTAAGCACATTTGCGCAAACCACGGGCAAAACTTATATCTATTCTACCAGGGATATCGAAAAAGGCCCGTGGAAAGCAAGGTCATTTGCCCCCGACCTGGATGATAACTCCTTGT
Organism: Mucilaginibacter sp.; assembly: GCA_036509935.1. Taxonomy (GTDB): domain Bacteria; phylum Bacteroidota; class Bacteroidia; order Sphingobacteriales; family Sphingobacteriaceae; genus Mucilaginibacter. Next base: position 3,203 of record DATCES010000180.1, on the reverse strand, counting down.
TTTTTGATGATGACGGGAAGGTTTATATGATTAGCGGAAGCGGAAAATTAAGGTTAGTTGAATTAAATGAGGATCTTTCGGGCATAAAGCCTGGCGGGACAGACCAGCTTATCATTGAAAATGCACGCCCGCCTTCGGGCGGCCTCGGTCCGGAAGGCTCTCAGCTGTTTAAGATAAACGGCAAATATTATCTTTTCAACATCACCTGGCCCAGGGGCAGTATGCGTACCGTTGTAATACACAGGGCGGATAAAATTACCGGTCCTTACGAAGGAAAGGTCGGCCTTCAGGATTTAGGTGTGGCACAAGGCGGCTTAATTGATATGCCGGATGGAACCTGGTATTCTTATTTGTTCCGTGATTATGGCGCAGTGGGCCGTGTGCCTTATTTGGTCCCTGTAAAATGGGCAGACGGATGGCCGGTTTTGGGCACTGATGGCAGAGTGCCTGAAATGCTTGATCTTCCGGTGAGCAAAGGGTTGATCCCCGGTATCGTTGCTTCCGATGAGTTTACCCGTAAAAAAGGCGAACGGACATTGCCCCTGGTTTGGCAATGGAACCATAACCCGGATAATAGTTTGTGGTCTGTCACGGCGCGGAAAGGCTATTTACGCCTCACCACCGGCAGAATTGATACTAACTTCTTAATGGCAAGAAATTCATTGACACAGCGCACTATTGGCCCGGTATGTACAGGGACTGTAGCGCTTGACGTATCTGCCATGAAAGATGGTGATTTTGCCGGCTTAGGCCTTTTGCAAAAAAACTATGGACTGGCAGGTGTTAAAATAAACGGCGAAAGCAAAGCCATTGTGATGATTAACGCAAGCACCGGAAAACCGGAAGAGGCACAGCGCATCCCGCTTAATCAAAAAACGGTTTTCTTTAAAGCCGAATGTAATTTCACAGATAAAAAAGACGTTGCAGATTTCTTTTACAGCCTGGATGGAAAAACATGGGAGCCTTTGGGTACACAGCTGAAAATGGCATACACCATCCCTCAGTTTATAGGTTACCGTTTTGCTTTGTTCAACTATGCTGCTAAAACGCCCGGAGGGTATGCCGATTTTGATTTTTTCAGGATCAGTGATAAAATTTCCGGTGTTAAATAAGAATAACCGCAAGTGCTGAATTTACAGCATTTGAACTATTTTAAAAGTTTATTTTTTTGTTATGTTAAAAACATTTTTAAGGATTATCCCGCTTTTTACCCTCGCCATGCCGGCAATTTCCGGCGCACAGGGTTACCACAAAACAGCTTCCGGCGTTAAAGCTTCTGTCAATGGCGTTGATGTTGAAGTGCAGTTTTACAGCCCTGAAATAGTGAGGGTGCTGAAGGCGCCCGCTGGCTATATATTTTCTAAAGAAAGCCTTTCGGTCGTAAAAAAGCCTCAGCAAACTCAAATTAGCTTAAAACAGCAAGGCGATGTGCTGAACCTCCGAAGCGATAAGTTAAAAGTCAGCCTCAACCTTAAATCCGGAGAAGTTGCCTATGCTACTACCGCCGGAAAAGCATTGCTGAAAGAAAAACCGGATGGCGTGGTGTTTACCCCGTTTGACGATGCAGGCAATAAAACCTATACAGTTTCGCAGGCTTTTACACTGGATAAAGACGAGCCCATATATGGTTTGGGGCAGCACCAGCGCGGCAACCTGAGCCAGCGGGGCCAGCGGTACGACAACATGGTGCAGGGTAACACAGAAGATGTAGTGCCTGTTTTTCAATCGGTAAAAGGTTATGGTGTTTTTTGGGACAACTACTCGCCGACTACGTTTAATGACGATCAAAATGAAACCAGTTTTAAGTCGGACGTAGGGGACGGTGTTGATTATTATTTTATGTATGGAGGTAATGCCGACGGCGTGATTGCCTGTATGCGCGACCTGACGGGGCAGGCGCCGATGTTCCCGTTATGGACATTTGGTTACTGGCAGAGTAAAGAGCGTTATAAAAGCCAGGACGAACTGGTAGGCGTAGTTAAAAAATACCGCGAGTTAAATGTCCCCTTGGATGGGATCATTCAGGACTGGCAGTACTGGGGCAGCAATTATCTGTGGAACGCGATGGATTTCCTCAACGCCGATTTTAGCAATCCTAAAAAAATGGTTAATGATGTACACGGCCTTAACGCGCACATGATCATTTCTATATGGGCGTCGTTTGGCCCGCAAACATTACAATATCGGGAGATGAAAGCAAAAAACATGTTGCTCGACTTTTCCACGTGGCCTGAATCAGGTTCCGACAAATGGCCGCCAAACATGGATTATCCCTCCGGTGTAATGCCTTATGACGCCTATAATCCCGAGGCCCGCGATATTTACTGGAAATATGCCAATAAAGGATTATTCTCAGTAGGTATTGACGGCTGGTGGATGGATTCGACAGAACCCGACCATCTTCGTTTCAAACCTTCCGATTTCGACCTCAAAACCTACCTCGGGTCATTCCGTAAAGTGCGGAATGCTTATCCTTTAATGACGGTAGGCGGGGTATCGCAGCATCAGCGTGCCGCCAGTTCAGATAAGCGTGTGTTTATACTTACCCGTTCGGCATTTGCGGGGCAGCAGCGCTATGGGGCCAATACATGGTCGGGCGATGTTACTTCTTCCTGGCAAGCGCTCCGGCAGCAAATCCCTACGGGGCTTAACTTTTCGTTGAGCGCAATCCCGTATTGGAACAGCGATATCGGAGGTTTCTTCCTGACAAGGTTCAGAAGAAAACTGGCCGATCCTGACTATCGCGAGCTATACACAAGATGGATAGAGTTTGGTACGTTTTGCCCGATGATGCGCTCGCACGGTGCAGATGCGCCGAGAGAAATTTACCAGTTTGGAAATAAGGGCGATAAAGTTTACGATGCTGTTGAAAAGTTTATTAACCTCCGTTACCGTCTTTTGCCTTATATCTACGCTACCTCATGGGATATTACCGCCCATCAGTCGAGCATGATGCGCGCATTGGTAATGGATTTTGCGGACGATAAAGATGCCTGGGATGTTAATGACGAGTACATGTTCGGGAAATCGCTTTTAGTAAACCCGGTTGCCAACCGTATGTACACAAAGCCCGGTGTTGTTGAGGGCAGGGACACGGTAAGAACAGAAGATTTCACCGCGGTTAAATCAAAGCAAACCTATTTGCCAAAAGGTGCCGGATGGTACGACTTCTGGACAGGCGAAAAATTAGCCGGGGGTCAAAA
>DATCES010000179.1:0-3778 GCA_036509935.1 Mucilaginibacter sp. | reverse complement strand
ATTCATTTATTACAGAGATTGCCTGCCGATAAGCTAAATTGGTATAAACATCTTCAATCCCGAAAGGAGAAAAGCAAATGGCATCATGCTCTGCATAAGCATAAAAAGCCCGGGCCTGTTCGGTAGTGCTTTCGGGAATAAAAAGCGGGTTATCAGAACGGTGGTACATCGACAATATTTCTTTAAAGTTAGGCGCATAAATATCAGGTGCGCATAAATCAATATCAGGCGCAATGGCTTTGTAAATATCAATTACCCTGGATGCAGGCCCTCCGTTTGGATATACCCCGGGTAAATCAGTAGCTTTTTGAACCAGCCAGGCGTTTACATACATGGGTAGGTTTAGTTCTTTTTTGCCTAAGCGGCATATTTCATTTATATATTTGGCATATTGCCACGTCATGAAAAAGTTTTGTGCACTTTTCATTGTATCGGCAAATATTTCAGACCATGTACCTTTAGTTTTGCTTCCATTTTTTTGCCAAACATATTTGATTTCAGGGCTCAGATTATTTGTGTGTGTTTGTAAATACCGGATTAAGGTTTCGGGAACAGGAGAATTAAACAAGTCAAGCGCCTGTTTATTGTAATCTATATCCTGGAATGCCCCAACTTCGTTTTCAGCCTGAATCATTACAACAGTATGTTCTTTGTCTATTTCCTTTATTCGTTTCATTAATTGTACAAATGCCTTAGCATCTGCGATTTGCGCTTCCTTGCAAAAAGGTGAAATTACTTCGCCAGTGCTCCCGTTACTTTGCTTCAATTTAAAAAAACGTTTTGAATCTTTTTTTACCCAAAGTGGCGGATAAGTGGAAAGTCCATTTTTCCAGCTTGCAAACCATATTATACAAAGTTTTAGTTTGTTTTCGCGGGCCTGGGATATGATCCCGTCAATAAGGGAATAATCAAATTTACCCTCCTGAGGTTCAAATTGTTCCCATGCAACAGATGCGATAACTGTATTAAGTCCCATTTCTTTTAATTTTGGGAAAATGGGTGCCAAATACGTTAAATTAGAGGATGTAGAGTTATGCAACTCTCCGGCAACCATAATAAATGGCGTACCGTCAACATACAACCTGGTTATATTACCCTCATGCTTCAATTGAGGTAATTCCTGCGCGTATAAACAATGAAATTGTATAGCTGTAGAAAATAAAAGAGTAAGTAGAATTAATTTTTTCATAAAATAAATCTTTCTGATGATTATAGTTATCGTTTTCATCTTCATATAAGGTAAATTCGCCATTTGCCTCTTTGTAAATGCGTATTTTTTACACTTATAGTTTTTCTGCAATTTTGATTCCTTTTTCTTTAAAAACTTCAATCGCATTCTCACTGTTTTCAGGGACAAAGCCAACTGCTAATTTTGAGTTTCGTTTTTCTACAAAAATTACCTTTTGGTCGCTTTTCTTATTTAGTCCTCCTGCCGGAAAATGATACCTATACTTTGGTATTCCCCAAAAACTTCTATCCTTATCAATACTATTATCCCAGGTTACGATTTTTACTTGCGATATATCGTTTAAATCAATTGTGTTCTTCCAATAGACTCGTATAAAAATGCCAAAGGCTATAATGTATCCTAAACCCGCCCCAAAAACCCTTAATAAAACACTGATTACATCGTGTTTTGCACCAATAGCGCCAAATACAACCAATGAGGAAACAAACGCAGGCAGAATCTTAATAAAAGTATTCGTAAACCTGACTTCTGTATTGTCAATTTCAAATGTTTTGTCCTTATAATTCATTTTCTTATATTTTTTTCAGGATTAATTACCATCCTATATATTCATTGATTGAAATCAAATCGGACTATCTATCTACAGAGAATGCTTTGATATTTAAAGCGGCCCCCGATAAACCTGATGAACTAACGGCAAGTTTAATGTCACCAACGCCGTGTGTGCTTCTAATTACAACCAATGCACGCCCGTGCCATGCTTTCCGCGAATTTCCTGTATATGGGTCTGTGTCTTTCATATCGGCATTTGAAACTCCTGCGATTGTACCGGGCCCTTCAATTTTAAAATGCAGGCGGTTTGCAGCGTTTGGTTGAAATATTCCGTCCTTGTCTGTTATCTCAATGGTAACGTAAGATAAGTCCTGTCCATTGGCTACTATTTCTTTTCGATCAGCAGTTAGTTGAATTTTCGCGGCATCATCGGAAGTTTGCAATATGGCAGATTCAGTTTCTTTATCATTTACTACCCCAACTGCTTTCAGCAAACCAGATGAATAAGGCACTAAAAATGTGGCTTTAAACTGCTGTTCGCTGGTTGTTGCCTGCTCGCCGATAAGTTTGTTATTGAGGTAAAGCCTGACTTTGGGATATTTTGAATAAACTTCCACCTGAATATTCTTTCCTTCAAATCCCGGCCATGTCCAACTTTCCCAGGTTGGCCACACCGACCACCAGGTTTCTTTGATTTCAATTGGTTCCGGGGCCGGTTCGCGAACAGCCATGTAAAGTTTCTCGGTGTTATTATACAACATGCTTCTGTAATGTGATATGGGTTTTCTCCCTCCAATCAAATCTATATCACCACAGTAAGCGCCATGCCAGGGGAAAAAATCGTGCTCCCAGTGTTCGCCCGGTACATCTCCCGAATAGTACCAACGACCTATCCCTGATTCTCCAAGATAATCTACAGCCGTCCAAACAAAATCTCCAATAATATAATTGTGGCTTTGTACCAATTTCCAATTGGCAAAAGCATCCTTTGGATAGGACTCTGTTTGAACAATTACCCGCGAAGGAACCCTCTGATGGTCCGAACGCGCACTCCACAAGTGATAATTATAACCGCCAACGTCATGCGCCCCCATAAGGGGATCAAGGGTTGCCCATTCCTTGCCATCGTCCACAATGGCCGATGTAACGGGGCGGGTAGTATCTATTTTCTTTATAGCATTTGCAAGCATCTTTGCTGTTTCAACAGCTTCGGGATTGCCCCTCTCCACTATTTCATTGCCAATACTCCACATAAAAATTGAAGGATGATTACGATCACGCAAAACCATTGCATCTAAATCGCGTTTCCACCAACGGTCAAAATATTGAGCATAATCATATTTGTTTTTCCCTTTTCTCCAACAATCAAATGCTTCATCAACTACCAATAGGCCCAATCTGTCGCAAGCATTTAAAAAAGCCTCGGAAGGGGGGTTATGAGAAGTTCTAACAGCGTTAAAGCCCGCTTCTTTAAGCAACACGACCTTGCGTTCCTCCGCACGGTCAAAAGCAGCAGCGCCCAGGCAACCATTATCGTGATGCATACACCCACCATTGATTTTTACTGTTTTGCCATTGAGCTGGAAACCGTTTTCAGCTGTAAATTTTAAGGAGCGTATGCCAAAATTGGTTTTTGTTTCGTCAACAACTTTTTTATTTTTTAACAACTGTATCTGAGCTTCATATAAATGGGGTATTTCCGGCGTCCATAGCAGTGGATCTGGCACCGTTATGGTCTGGGCAATTTCCTTCTCACTATTGGCGGCCAGTTCAACCTTTATTTGGTTATTTCCTGCATTTTTAGAATTTGCGTCCTGTAATCGTGTGCTAATAACAACACTTTGGGCCAAGCCGGTTTCGTTTTTTATTAATGTTTTAATTTGAACGGTTGCTTTCTTTGGAGAAACCTCGGGGGTTGTGATTGCAACGCCCCAATCGGCTATATGCACAGCATTGGTAACTATTACCCAAACATGGCGATAGATACCAGAACCACTGTACCACCTGCTGTTCACTTGTTGCGAATTGTCCACCCTT
>DATCES010000178.1:0-2076 GCA_036509935.1 Mucilaginibacter sp. | reverse complement strand
CCCATTGCGACTTTAAGTCGTAATACACATCTTTTTGGTCGTTGGCCAAAAGTGTTACATCCGTTTCTTTTAAATAGTTATCGATCGCTACTTTGTACGCGGCAAGTTCTGACGGGTAATTGGTCGCCCAATTCTTCATCACATCCTTGTTTTCAAAGAGGTATTTTATATTGTTGTCCCCGTAAAATATTCTGCCGCTGCCGCTGTATCTTACCATTAAAGGCAAATGAGGGGCTGCAACTTTAATGGGGTTGCCATCCGGCAGCGGGGCGCTTTGCGCGCGGCTGCTGGTGCTGAAGCAAAACAAGAAAATGCAGATACTTAATAATAGTTTAAGTAATCGTGATAAGTTTTGTACTGTTTTTTTCATATAATTTAAATTTTAGTGCAATTAGGGATGGCTTTGCCGTTTAAAGCTGCATTAAATTTTTTAGCTATTTTGAACTAATCGACAACAATAAGAATATTGTAGACGTAAGAGTGATTATAGTAGATTAAACTTTATTATATTTACCCTCTCTAATAATAAACTATATGATTTACCGTTGCCTCATTGTAGATGACAACCTCATTGACCGGCACCTGATTACTAAATGTCTGAACAAGATTGACGGTATCATTATTGCCGCCGTATGCGCTGATGGCTTCGAAGCATCGAAAGTATTAGCTGATCAGCATATAGATATACTGTTTTCGGATATAGAGATGCCCTATTTGTCGGGCATTGATTTGGTGAAAACTTTAAATCCGCACACTGTTACTATATTTATTACCTCGCATAAAGACTATGCTGTAGAAGGTTTTAACCTGAATGTTATAGATTTTATTGTTAAACCCCTTAACTTTGACCGGTTTTATACAGCGGTTAATAAGGCTATAGCGTACATAACGTTAAAAAATATAGCGAGAGGGGATAGCGGTGCCGGCAATGATAAAGAAGTATCAGGCAATACTATTATTACTGCTGCTGACTGTTTTTTTTTAAAAGACACCAACGGCATTACGAGGGTAAAATATAGCGAAGTGTTTTATATAGAGAGCCTTGGGGATTACTCTAAAGTTTTTACGCAAAACGGGGGAAAGCATGTCACTTTGGTTAGCCTCAAAAGTATGCAAAGGCAATTACCGGAACATCAATTTAAAAGGATACATAAGCAATATATTGTAAACTTGTTTCATATAGTTACTATTACTGCCAACGAGGTAGTTTTGTTTGATAAGCAAATCGTCCCTATAAATACAGCCGCCCGGCAGGAAGTGCTCGAACTGCTTACCAATAACAAACTATTAACACGGTAAAAAGCTTTTTAGCCCCCGCAGGGTCTGTCGCAGACGACCCTGCGTTGCACGATGCTGTCACAGGGGGCAGGAACATCATGAATGGTGCCCGGCAGATACTTATTTGCTTCACACAAGCATCCAGCGCAGGGTCCTTTTCAAGAGACCCTGCGGAGACGGAAAAATCAAGCAGACTAAGTCAGGCAAGGTGCTGTAAATTGCTCTGGTTTTTATCTTCTTATCTTGATTCTTGGCTCTAATATCTTGACTCTTGATTGGTATAAATAGGCTAAATCCCCTTGTTAATCCCCTCAATATTTGGTATATTTGAGTCAATCATCAAAGCTGTATAAAATTCACTCCATCAAAAAAAAATAATTTTACGCTTTTTTTGGGTGATTTTGATTGCATTACCTTAAATTATTGTATATTTAATTGATATACAAATTGTTAACAAAATTTATGGCAATTTTTTATCACGCCCTAAACGCGTTTAGCCTGTGAAACCAGGATTTTTATCACGCCCTAAACGCATTTAGCCTGTGAAACCAGGATTTTTATCACACCCTAAACGCGTTTAGCCTGTGAAACCGGGATTTTTGTCACGCCCTAAACGCGTTTAGACCGTGAAACCGGGAATTTTATCGTTCAGCATTTTGTTAATGTAAAATGATACTTTTTACTATTTTTGTCAAAAATCCCCCGAACCGATGAGCGAACTCATTAAAAAACAAGTTACCGATGCCCGCGTTTTAATGGACAAAGCTATTGACCATTGCGATGGCGAATTAAATAAAA
>DATCES010000177.1:0-2594 GCA_036509935.1 Mucilaginibacter sp. | reverse complement strand
GTGGTAAAATCGGAATTTGCACAATTTGGGATGTCTGACAATGTACGAGGCTTGACATCCCATCTGCATGCTTAATTGGCGGAAAACTGGACAGTGTTTTTATTTTACGAGGCTCGAACGAAAGTAGCTCATATGGTAAATAAAAATGGCGTGAGTCCTATTTTCACCACATTCGCGAAGATAGCCCACCGCCGGGTAAAAAGTAAAGGCTATATAAACGGGCAGCAGTGTTTTTTTTATTGGCTTGCCCGGCCTTGACTATTTACCCGGCTCGCGCTGTTTGTTGCTTAAGCGGTAAATATGGGATGGTGTGTTCATTAGCATTGCACCTGTCAACAGATTTATCGCGAGAGATATTATATAACCAGGCCTACCGATTTGTTGCTGGCAAGTCATTTGGTGCGCTTTGGCTGGCCATTCTTCCCGTCATGGTAACAATTATAACTTAAAATAACTTTGCGCTATTATTTTTCAACAGATGAAAACCCATTAAAACTTAGCCAAGGTGTTGTACCCATGTTGTACCTAACGAAAAAAGCCTTATGAATTTAATTCATAAGGCCTTGATAATCATGTCGGGATGAGAAGATTCGAACTTCCGACCTCCAGCACCCCATGCTGGCGCGATACCTGGCTACGCTACATCCCGTAACGGGCGACAAATATAAAAACATCTTTACCAATTTTATTAAAAAATACACATTGGATAGCTAATAATGGCAGTTAGTGTAAAAACGTATGGGGCATTTCAACGTTTACCAAAACTTTTTTTAAACTAACTGTAACCTCAGTAAAAATTATGTGGTCATAGCTTACAAATACGCCGCAGTGGTGGATAGAAAATTTATTGACTTTTAAAAAAACATACACTATGGATACCGGAAGTTTAGGAATAATGGCAGGGATTGTCATCTCGCTTGGTTTTTTTGCAATGCTGTTTGGCATAATTTACCTATACAAAAGGGAAAGAATGGCAATGATTGAACGTGGAATGGACCCACGCAGGTATAAACCACGGTTAGCGCCGTATGAAACATTAAAAGTAGGATTATTATTAATAGGCGCAGGGCTGGGCTTGCTTTTAGCATTTATACTCGACGACACCATTTTCAGGAACAATGACAATAGCACAGCCATCTACTTTGCACTAATTGCCATATTTGGCGGCGCTGGTTTGTTTTTATCCTATCTTATCGAAAAGAAACATAATGATAAGGAAGATGATAAAAAGGGTGAGTAAGTAAGTGAGTGGGGAATGGTGAGTAGAAGAGCGTAATTTCACAATTCACCACTCACAATTCAATTCACCACTCACCACTCACCACTCACCACTCACAATTCACCACTCACAAATATTTCTCCTTCAATATCTTAACATGGTGCATTTCATGCCCTGCTATCAAATAAGCTAAGGCCCGCACAGAAACCGGGTTGCCATTGGCAATCCCTTTTTGTGTTTGCTGCCCATCGCTAAACCCACGGCAAAGATAAATGCTGGCCTCGCGTACCGCTTTAAATTCATTGGCAATATCCACCAGCGAACGGCTGTTGAAAGTTGCTTTAGCTACATAAACGTCCTGGTTAAACCCCGGTAGTTCTATCGCCTCGCGCGAAAAAACAAGGGCACGGTAAGCAAACACCCGTTCGGTATCAACTATATGCCCCAAAACCTCTTTCACTGTCCATTTCCCAGGGGCGTAGGCGTACCCCGCCTTACCAGGATCCATCGTTATAAAAAAATCATAGGTGCTTTGCTGTTGGTATTGCAGTATTTCCAGTATCGGGCCATTGCCCACCAGGTTAACATACCCGGCTGCATAGGCGGGGTATTCGTCAGGCTGCGGTCTGTTTATCATATCGTATGTTTTTTAATACAATTCTAAATGTTGTCCCCTTTCCTAACTCCGAGTCCCTTACAAATATTTGCCCATTGTGATAGTTTTCTATAATACGCTTGGTTAATGACAGGCCCAGCCCCCAGCCACGTTTGCGTGTGGTGTAGCCTGGTTGAAAAACGGTGTCAAATTTTGAGCGCGGGATACCTTTGCCTGTATCAGAAACATCAATAAATACCTGCTTTTTAATTTTATTGCCTGAAATTTCTACTTTTATTTTCCCCTTGCCCTCAATGGCATTTACCGCGTTTTTTAACAGGTTCTCAAGCACCCAATCAAATAAGGGCACGTTTAGCCCTGCTTGTAAATGTGGGTTGCCGGTCATTTCAAGGCTGATATTTTTACTTACCCTTACTTTAAAATAATCAACAAAATCTTTAACTACTTCATAAACTTTATGATCATCGAGTTTTGCCTTTGATCCGATTTTCGAAAAACGGTCGGCAACAATCTCCAGGCGTTTAACATCATTTTCCATTTCGGCTATCAAGGGGTCTTCTTCGGCGTTAAATTTCTCTTTAATCAGCTCAATCCAGGCCATCAATGAGGATATTGGCGTACCCAACTGGTGGGCTGTTTCTTTGGCAAGCCCAACCCAAACCTGGTCTTGTTCTGATTTACGCGACGAACTGAACGCAGCGTACGCCATCAGCAAAAAGATAGTGATTAGCGAAAGTTGTATGAAAGGGAAAAACTTTA
>DATCES010000176.1:0-5648 GCA_036509935.1 Mucilaginibacter sp. | reverse complement strand
AAAAATAACCCAAATTATACCGAGTTTTATTTTGGTTTGAAACGCCTGCAATTTGGAGCTGATTATGGCGTAGCTTACCAGGGGAACAAAAAATACCTGCAGGGCTTCAGGATATTTTATGGATTAAAGTAATTAGTGAATGGTCGATCAGGTTGGATTAAGTGAGTAGTTTTATTGGCCATCAAGTCATTTGTTTTTGAATCCGTGTTGAATCTACCATGTAATAAATCCGAAATCGAAATTCCAAATTCCGAAATCTAACACCTATCTTTGCACTTCATTTAACACCGTTTGCAACGGTATCAATGATTTTATGAAATACAATACACTACTATACTATTGTTATTCAACAATAGCAGACGCAGCGCAATTTGCTGCCGGTCATTTAGATTTTTGTAAAAGCCTGGGTTTGGCTGGCCGCATTATTGTGGCTTCCGAAGGATTAAACGGCACCGTATCGGGAACCGCCGAAGCCTGTAAAACTTACATGGATACTTTACATGCTGATCCCCGCTTTGCCGCTATCGACTTTAAAGTTGATGAGGTGGATACGCCGTCATTTATTAAAATGCATGTGCGTTGCAAATCCGAAATTGTACATTCAGGCTTACTGGATCCCAATATCATAAATCCCCGGCAAAAAACAGGTAAGCACCTGGAGCCAAAAGAGTTTTTGGCTATGAAGGATGCCGAAGATGTGGTTATCCTGGATGTGCGCTCTAACTATGAGCACAACCTGGGTAAATTTAAAAATGCTGTAACCCTTGACATGGAGAATTTCAGGGATTTCCCGGATAAGATCAATGAGCTTTCCCAATACAAGGATAAAAAAATAATTACCTATTGCACCGGCGGCATAAAATGCGAAAAAGCCTCCGCTTTACTATTGCATGAAGGGTTTGCCGACGTTTACCAGTTGCACGGCGGCATCATCAAATACGGCAAAGAGGCCGGCGGCGAAGATTTTGAAGGTAAATGCTATGTTTTCGACAACCGCATTTCTGTTGATGTAAACAGCGTGAACCCTGTAGTAATATCAACCTGTTACACCTGCGGTAAAACCACACATAAAATGATCAATTGCGCCAACCCCGAGTGCAATGAACACTTTACTCAATGTGATGAATGTGGCGAAAAAATGGACGGCTGCTGTAGCGAAGCCTGCAAAACAAATCCACGGAAAAGGGAATATAACGGGACAGGTTACTATGTTAAAATACCGCAGCCGGTTAATAAATAGTAATTTTATTTTTTAAATTTGTTTATGGAAAAAACGGGCGGCATTGCGGTTCCACTCAATTGGGAAACCTTTCGCCTTATACTTTTGGAGGAATATTTTTAATATTAAATCGCGGCTTGTAAGCAGGTTTCACTTCATTTTTTTCGGGCTTTGTATTTTCACCAGCGGCGTTGTTTGAAAGCCCTTCTTTTTTATCTTCAACATTTACAACAGGCTTCGCAATGTTTGCCATCCTGAATTTTGGCACAAACCCTAATTCAGGAGAGGGCCGGGCTGGAATTGTTTCAGTTAAGCTTTCAAGTACCGTTTGTTCGGCCAATGGATTTTCACTGCGTGCTTTTTCAGTTTTAACTTCAACCGAAAGAGGGAATTGCCGCCTTAATTTATTGAACCAGTATTTTTTTGTGTAATCAAAGCTTTTTTCGCCCATTTGTCCGAAGTCGGTTTTAAATTCAGAAAACAATCCTGATTCGCCTTGCTCCAAAGCAGCCAGGTCAATTCTTTTTTTCTTAAAAAATTCTTCAAAATCCATTAGATATGAGATATTAGATTTGAGGCATACTGTTGCTTTATCCTTACATCTGACATCTAAATTCCGACATCCAGATTAAGCTTATTAAAGTGTATCCCCTTGTCTGTTTGCAGCCAGTCTTCCCGTTCCTCATCGGTGGCGTTTAGCAATTCAGGGAACCATTCCAACGGGAAAGCCTGCTGTTTGCCATCAGGCCTTTCAACAAAAAGCAAGCCATTGCTAAAGGTAATTTTAACTTTTTTTTCCTGTTTCCGTGAGGTAAAAAGTGGCATTTTTTTAAAAGTTTGTCATTGTTGCGCACCCACCCAATGCATTATTTTTCAAATATGCGCTAATTGTACATTAAATTTCAAAACAACGCTTGCATTTTGTTTAAAGCGTAGTTTTGCAAAAATATGTCATTTCTCCTGTATAATTTTTTAATTTTACCACTCGCAATAAAAAATTTACAACCCGGTTTTAATAGCGGGGCAATTTTAAAAAAAGATTACAATGCAATCCCAAATAGACCAATATACCGCCGAGATTGACACTTTTTCTCCTGCGAATGCTGATGAACTGGAAACATTCCGCATAAAGTTTTTAGGTACGAAAGGGGTAATAAAAGATCTGTTTGAACAATTTAAGAACGTAAGCGCCGAAGAAAAACGGACGTTTGGTAAAACGCTAAACCAGTTTAAACAACTGGCGGAAGAAAAGTATAATGAGCTTAAAGAAAATCTTGATTCCGAAATCGAACATCCCCGAAGGGGTACTATGTTACCGAAATCCGAAATTGATTTAACGTTACCAGGTGATGGCATTAACATCGGCTCGCGCCACCCGCTATCGTTGGTGCGTATGGAGATTATTGATATTTTTAAGGGTTTAGGCTTTGTGGTTGCCGAAGGCCCCGAAATTGAGGACGACTGGCATAATTTCTCAGCCCTTAACTTCCCCGCAGAACACCCGGCAAGGGACATGCAAGATACCTTTTTCATCAAAAAAAATAATGGCAGCGATGATATCGCATTGCGTACCCATACCTCATCGGTACAGGTGCGGATGATGGAAAACGGCAAACCGCCATTCCGTGCCATTATGCCCGGCAGGGTTTACCGTAACGAAGCGATTTCGGCGAGGGCGCATTGCTTTTTCCACCAGGTTGAAGGTTTGTATATTGATGAAAATGTATCCTTCGCCGATCTGAAACAAACACTTTACCATTTTGTTCAGGAACTGTACGGCGAAGGCACGCAGGTGCGTTTCAGGCCATCGTATTTCCCTTTTACCGAGCCATCTGCTGAAATGGATATCTCCTGCACCATTTGTAAAGGGGCTGGCTGCAATATGTGCAAATATACCGGCTGGGTCGAAATTTTAGGTTGCGGCATGGTTGATCCAAATGTCCTGGAAAATTGCAATATCGATAGTAAAAAATTTACGGGCTTTGCTTTTGGAATGGGCATAGAAAGAATTGCCAATTTAAAATATGTTATACGTGATTTGCGTTTATTCTCTGAAAACGATGTCCGTTTTTTAAAGCAATTTCAAACAGAGATAGTGTGAAAAGGATAGTACTATTAATAGCCATAGCATTTACCTGCCTCTCGTGCGGCAAAAGCGGTAATGTTATCCCTAATGTTGCAGTAAATTTCCAGGCCGCATTAACCGACCCCCGTTTAAGCGCTTTGAATGTACCGGGCGGCTCTGTTTTCATCAGCGGATATGGGGTAGCGGGCTTAATTCTCCATCGCGAAGCTGATGGCAGCTACGCTGCTTACGACCGTTGCAGCACTTATTTGCCGCAAAACCATTGCGCGGTGACCCCCGACTCCGGTGGTTTTACAGTTACCGACCCTTGTAGCGGGGCAAAATTCTCACTAATAGACGGCAGTCCTGTTAAAGGGCCGGCCACTGTATTGCTTAAATCGTATTATATTGATGTGAGTAACTATGAGATATATGTTACTAATTGAGCGGTTGAATTAGTAAGTGGTGAATAGTGAGTGATGAATAGTGAGCGAAAAATTGAAGTCAGCGGTAGCAGTTGGCAGTTGATATTTTGATAAATATCCATTAATTGATCCAAAAATGCTTCATTAATCGGTATGGTCTATCCACTCACTATTCACCACGCACTAATTCACTATATTTGTGCCTGATTAATAATGGAAGCCGACAAAATAAAAGAAAGCATTAAAAGGGCCGCGCAGGACCTGTTCCGTAAATTTGGTTACCACAAAACCAGCGTTAACGAAATTGCTAAAAGGGCCAAAATAGCAAAAGCCACTATTTATAAGTATTTCGACAGCAAGGAAGATGTTTTGCATTCGCTGCTGATGGATTATATCAAGGTAAGCGTTCACGACCTCATCCATAGCAATACCAACGAGGTTGACGAGGAGGCGCATTTGAATACCCTTATCATGAAAACCTGCCGGCTGTCGTACACCGTGTGCAATGAATTTATCGGCTGGGACTTTATCCGCGAATCGGCGAACTCACAGGCTTTCCTTAAAAATTTATCGAACGAGCTGGAAGAAATGCTGGTTAATGCGTTTTCGCAACTTAGCGGCATCCGCAAGCACGAAACCTATTTGCAGCGCCTGCGTTTTTTAATAAAATGCAGTAAAAGCATTGTATTCAGCTTTGCTTTTACCTCCGTAAGCGACTCGGATGTGCGCAAGAATTTTGTGTCGTTTCAGAAAGAGATATTGCCTTATTTGGTTAAGGCGGCGATAACGGTGTGAGTTTTTGATTTCGGATTTCAAAATTGTCTGAACTCGAAATTCCTAATTCCGAAGTCATTTCCTTTTAAACAAATTACCGACAATCGCCCCAACAATACAAGCAACAGACCCAATCAGGCTGAAAAACACATCAAAAAGAATAAATTTGACCATGCTGCTTGTATCAATTTTGCCATTATAACCTAACAAAATATAAACCAGGAATAAAAAATAGCCAAATAAAAACCCGTTAATTATGCTGTTGCGGCGGTTTTCGCTCATATAGCCCACAACCAGGGCAGCAATTGCCCATGTGATAACATTGTACCATCCCGTAACAAAATAATAGGAAAGGATGCTTACCACCACAGCCAACAAGGTTATCAATAACTTTTTAACAAGTCTTTCCATTTTTTAATTTCAAAAAACTTAACATTTTTTCAATAATATTTTGAAATCAAATATATAATAATGTACTTTGACAAACAAAGTACTTTTGCGTGAAAGAAAAAGAAATCGAGGACGAGTTAGCTTCCATCCGCAGCATGATGGAGCGTTCCTCAAAATTTATATCCCTGAGCGGGCTATCAGGGATATTGGCAGGGGTTTACGCGCTGATTGGCGCAACTGTTGCATATTTTATTATTCGGGGCAACCCAATAACCCGTCAAATTTCACTTATAAAATTCCTGGCAAATGCTATTGACATATTGATAAGTTTAATAATTATAGCGCTTATAGTGTTAGTAGCTTCTGTATTTACTGCCGCCATTTTATCCGGCCGCAAAGCAAAAAGGAACGGCCAGTTTATTTGGGGTAAAACGAGCAGGGTACTTTTGTTTAATATGGCGGTTCCGTTATTTACGGGTGGCATTTTTATTTTTATTTTACTTTACCAGGGTTATGATGCTTTCATCATACCATCTATGCTTGTATTTTACGGCATCTCATTAGTAAGCGCCGGTAATTTTACATTTACCATGGTAAAATACCTGGGCTTAAGCGAAATAGCATTGGGTTTAATTGCCGCTTGTTTACCCGGCTATGGATTGCTATTTTGGGCCTTTGGTTTTGGTGTGCTGCATATTATATATGGCAGCCTGATGTACTTAAAATACGATAGGTGAAAGTCCCCTTTGAAAAACTTGACAAAGCTTTTGAGAAC
>DATCES010000175.1:0-4007 GCA_036509935.1 Mucilaginibacter sp. | reverse complement strand
TAGGCAGAGTGTAAACGCACCCTGTTATTTCTTTGATATTTGAACTAATTTATTTATTTTTGTGTTAACACAACTTAGTGTATTAATTACACTAAGTAATGAATAAAATAAATGGATAGCACAATAACAAAGTCGGCAACTATTCATAAAACAACCCTGCGCATTGCTGTAGGCATCCTGTTTTTTATGGCAGGGTTATGCTTTGCCAGTTGGGCATCGCGTATCGCAACAGTACAGCAAACCCTGGGGCTTTCGGATGCGGCATTAGGCGCCGTGTTGTTTTCATTGCCGGTTGGCTTAATGTTGTCCCTGCCTTTTTCTGGATGGATAATTACCAAAGCAGGCAGCAAAAGGGTGCTGCTTGGGGCTATATTGGGTTATGGGATAGCGCTGGTATGCCTGGGCCTGGCGCGTAATACCTTTCAGTTGGTGATCTGCCTTGCATCTTATGGTTTTGCCGGCAATACCGTAAATATTTCAGTAAACACCCAGGCGGTTGCCGCCGAGGGTCTCCACGATAAACCTATAATGGCCTCTTTCCACGGTTTATGGAGCCTGGCAGGATTTACCGGGGCAGGTATAGGTACTTTTATGATCGGCAGGAGGGTCGATCCTCTTCACCACTTTATTATTATCGTGGGGATACTTTTAGCAGCGGTCACTATCGCGTCAAGGTATTTGTATGACGACCATGACAGCGCTAAGAACACTGTTGCGCCATCATTGTCTATCCGTGAAAGGCTAAACCTGGCAGCCCCATTGCTAACGCTCGGCAGTATCGCCTTCTGCTCTATGATCTGCGAAGGCGCTATGTTCGACTGGAGCGTTATCTACTTTAAAAAAGTGGTTATAGCCCCTATAGCTTTACAGGGTGCCGGCTTTACGGCTTTTATGTTTACAATGGCCGGCGGCCGCTTTATTGCCGATTTTTTTTCACACCATTTTGGCTTAAAGCGTACCTTACAAATTAGTGGCGCTTTAACCACAACCGGCCTGCTTATTGCCGTGATCTTCCCATACCTTTATACAGCCATTGCAGGGTTAATGCTGGTTGGCGCGGGGGTATCCTCTGTAGTCCCTATGGTTTACAGCGCAGCTGGAAAATCAAAAACCATGTCGGCTGGTGTTGCGCTTACCGCAGTATCCACTATTGGTTTTATTGGATTTTTGGTGGGGCCGCCGGTTGTCGGTTTTATCGCCGGTTTGGCAACTTTAAGGGCATCGTTTATTTTAGTAGCGCTTATGGGCATCAGTGTGGTGGTCTTATCAACAAGGGCAAAGTTGTAGATAGCGATAAGTGGTTGGAGTTTAGTCATTGGTCATTGGGGTCATTTTTTCACCTTTCGCCTTTCACCTTTCGCCTTTAACCTTTCAACTTTGGCCTTTCACCTTTTTTTACCATCTTGCATCATAAACCATAATTGTGGAAAATAAAGTAAAGCTATTAAAACAAAAGCGCGAAGATGCTCTTTTAGGGGGCGGCCAGGCGCGTATCGAAAGCCAGCATAAAAAAGGGAAACTTACGGCCCGCGAGCGTTTGCATTTCCTGATGGATGAGGGTTCGTTCCAGGAGATAGGGATGCTGGTCGCGCACCGTTCCACTGATTTTGGTATGGAAAATGAAAAGTATCCTGGCGATGGGGTAATAACGGGTTATGGCACCATAAATGGCCGCCTGGTGTATGTTTTTTCACAGGACTTTACTGTTTTTGGCGGGTCGCTATCAGAAACCCATGCCGAAAAAATCTGCAAAATAATGGACCTGGCCATGAAAAACGGGGCGCCTGTTGTAGGCTTAAACGACTCAGGCGGCGCACGCATACAGGAAGGCGTAGTATCATTAGGCGGATATGCCGATATATTTTACCGCAATACCATGGCATCGGGCGTTGTGCCGCAAATATCGGCTATTATGGGCCCCTGTGCGGGCGGCGCAGTGTATTCACCAGCCATAACAGATTTTATTTTGATGGTGGAAAACACCTCCTATATGTTTGTTACGGGGCCAAACGTAGTGAAAACGGTTACCCACGAAGTAGTTACGTCTGAAGAATTAGGCGGGGCAACAACACATGCAACTAAATCGGGTGTAACCCATTTTGCATGCGCCAATGAGATAGAGGCTATCGGGAACGTAAAGAAACTGCTGAGCTATATGCCCCAAAACTGTGAGGATAAAACGCCGGATTTACCTTACCAGGTTAAAAATGAACTACGGGACGAATTGAATACGATAATGCCCGAAAACGCCTCGCAGCCTTACGATATAAGGGAAGTGATTGATCATGTTATTGATACCGGGTCATTTTTAGAAATTCATAAAGATTTTGCAGAAAACATTGTTGTTGGGTTTGCCCGGCTGGCTGGCCGGGGCATTGGTATTGTGGCAAACCAGCCTGCTTTTTTAGCGGGGGTACTCGATATAAACTCATCCACCAAAGGCGCGCGGTTTGTGCGGTTTTGCGACAGCTTTAATATCCCGCTGCTGGTTTTTGAAGATGTACCCGGGTTTTTGCCGGGTACCGACCAGGAATGGAACGCTATCATCACCAATGGCGCGAAATTATTATATGCGTTTTGCGAAGCTACCGTTCCGCGAATTACCGTGATTACCCGCAAGGCTTATGGAGGGGCTTATGATGTAATGAACTCCAAACATATAGGCGCAGATATGAACTACGCCTGGCCATCGGCAGAGATAGCGGTAATGGGCGCAAAAGGCGCAGCCGAAATTATTTTTAAAAGGGAAATTAATGCCGCCGGGGATAAAGAAGCTAAATGGCAGGAAAAGGAATTGATGTATTCGGATATTTTTGCCAACCCCTACCGCGCCGCCGAGCGCGGCTTTATTGATGAAGTAATAGAACCATCAGAAACCCGTGTAAAACTGATACATGCCTTTAAAATGCTGGAAAATAAAGTAGTTAATAACCCGAGGAAGAAACATGGGAATATACCGTTGTGAGCAGAAAGCAGAAAGACCAAAGCTTTAAGTGAAAAAAAGCTTTTCGCTTTATGCCTTCTGCTTTCAGCTTAAAAAAAAGCTTTTAGCTTTGTGCCTTTCGCTTTATGCTTTCAATCGAACAAATAACCCCCGAACTAACCTGGCGCCTGCGCCGTGATGTGCTGTACCCCACCCAAAAACTATTTGAAATGGAAATGGAAGAGGATACCTATGGCATCCATTTCGGGGCTTTTAAGGATGTTAAACTGGCCGGGGTTGTTTCCCTGTTTCAAAAAGGGACCGACTTTCAGTTCCGTAAACTGGCTGTTGACCCATCGGTACAAAAATTGGGGACCGGCAAGAGTTTATTGACATATATTACTGATTATGCCCAGGACAACAACGGTACGAGGATTTGGTGCAACGCAAGGGTATCAGCCATTGGGTTTTATTTAAAAGCGGGCTTTTTACACACCGGCAAGGTGTTTTCAAAAAACGGCTATGATTACGAGGTTATGGAAAAAGCAATTTAGCCATTTATTAATTACGGTATAAAAAAACCGGCTTGTTTATACAAGCCGGCCTGTTAACTAAACTGATCTTTGAAAAAAACTACTCGCCGCAAAGGAACGGATGGCAGGTAAATTTGATGTTAAGGCTATAATAAATCTGCCTGCCGGTTTTTTGTTTCTCTGATCTATTTCTAACATTCAATCAATACAGCTAATCTCTTTTTCCATTTTCACGTTTCACCATTATCCTTATATTTGCGTCCGCTTAATAAATAGACATGGCTAAAAAAAAATCCGATACCCCAAAGCATATAGCAGTTGTAAATAAAACTTCCTTATCGTTTTTCGAAAAATATATCAATAACCCTTCGCCTACCGGTTTTGAGTGGAAGGGCCAGCAACTATGGCTCGATTATTTAAAACCTTATATTGATGATTATTATGTAGATAATTATGGCACCGCTGTAGGTATCATCAATAAAAATGCTGCATATAAGGTGGTAATTGAAGCCCACGCCGATGAAATATCGTGGTTTGTAAATTATATTACT
>DATCES010000174.1:0-4572 GCA_036509935.1 Mucilaginibacter sp. | reverse complement strand
AATATACTTTCTCCTTTTATTGGTTTAAAGCTTACATCAATTCCATTTCCATTGATAACACTGATGGTATATCTTACCGAAAATGCGCGCTCAGGCTCTAAATAATTATCATCTCCCAAACCTTCCAATACCTTTTGGCCGTTAATAAAAACATCAAAACTAC
The DNA here is from genome assembly GCA_036509935.1 of Mucilaginibacter sp. GTDB lineage: Bacteria > Bacteroidota > Bacteroidia > Sphingobacteriales > Sphingobacteriaceae > Mucilaginibacter. The sequence continues at coordinate 4,409 of DATCES010000174.1, read as the reverse complement.
GGTCAGCCGCTTCACGCTCCTTATTTGAAAGCAATTCTGCAAAAAGCAATGCCACCTGGTATTTGCCGTCAGGTACGTCAAGTTTAAAATCATCAATTGCAACCCTTTGTGTGGCGTAGATCGGATCGTGATGGGTGCCCAATATATTTTTGTTTGTCCCAAACTTTTGCAGGTTAGTGTCTTTCATGGTAAAAACATGGCCGCCAATATACCCCCAGCTACCCGGCGTATATGGCTTTTCGGGCAGCCAAAATTGCTGCAGCTTATCATCGGTGTACGAACGGGTATCCCCCAAACTTACGTTGAGTTCATTAAAAGGACATGACCGATCCTTCAATAAAACCGGTTGCATTTGAAAGTTTATATCTGTAAAATCCTCATAATTAATTCCATCTTTTACCGATAAAGCCTTTAGTTTATCCAGCCCGTTTGCAAAAGGCACATTAAACGATGCCACTTTATCTTTTACAGTTTGTGTACTTAATAATTTTCCGTTAAGCCATAAACTTACATCCGGTAAATTACTGTAAACTTCTACAGGCTGTGTGCATGTCCCGTTTTCATCGGCTATTCCGCCTCTGAGTGTCCAGTTGCGGGAACCTATTTTAATAAAAGGCCGTTTTAACAGGTTGGCCTGGTAGTAATAATATACATCTTTCGGCACCCTTTCATCGGTTGCAACGCCTTTTTCATTGATATGCGGCGAAGCATCGATACGGTTATATGAGTTGAAATCAACAAAGCACCATATAGCCGAGCCGGAAACAAATGGCCTGGCCATAATTTCTTTAAGGTACTTTTTATGGTAGATGGTTTGATATTCCATAGTTTTATCAAAGCGTTCGGGTACAAAGCTGTGCAGCCTGGTATCCCCATCGGCACCATATTCTGTAACTATTAATGGTTTATCGGGCAGTTCGCGATGATGCCTGTCTAAAAATTGTCCGAAACCTGCAAGGTCGGGCGAATACCAGCCGGGATACAAATTCCAGCCAATAATTTGCGGTATTTTGGTAATCCCGGTTTTATTGTAAAGGTCAAAATCGCCATGACAGGGGATCATTGTATAGCGTGACGGATCCTCTTTCCGGGTAAGGCTATCAATTGTTTTTGCCAGTTTGGCCACATCGTTAAAATACTTTTGCTGTTCAGGCGAATCGCGGAAAAACCGGGGCTGCAGCAGTACCTCGTTCATATAGGCCCATAAAATAATAGAAGGGTGATTGAAATTCTGCCTGATCATCTCCAACTGCATCTGCTTGCAATTTTCGGTAAACTCATCCGATTGTGTAATGCGGTTTACAATAGGTATTTCTATAGAAGCAAGCAAACCCAAACGGTCGCAGGCTTCTAATACTGCGGGATCCTGCGGGTAATGGGATATCCGTACAAAATTAGCGCCCATAGCTTTTAAAAGCCCCATGTCGCGTTCGTGCAGGGCATCGGGCAGCGCATTGGCCATTCCTTTATAAGCCTGGTGCCTGTTTGCGCCAATGAGCTTTAAAGGCTTGCCATTTAAATAAAACCCCGTTGATGCATCAAACTTAAACCAGCGCAAACCTAAAGGATTGGTTTGCCTGTCGAGTAAATTACCTTGTTTATCATAAATACTGCTAACAATATGGTATAAATACGGGTCATCCGGCGACCACAAATGCGGATTTAAAATAGGATTTATTGGTTCAGAAAACGCAGTTGTGCTGTTTGCAGGTAAACTGACGTTGGTTTTCACTTCTTTAACCAATTTCCCGTCAGCAGTAAAAACAGATGATACTATATTTACCATGCGTTTATCATCGGTCATGTTGCTCACTATGCCATCTACCAAAATATTTGCCTGGCTATCGCTTACTTGCGGCGTTTTTATCCTTATTCCATTTGCTGCGCTGCTATCCAGGTTAAAATGTACCGGGTTAACAGTAATCAAATAAACGTCCCTGTAAATACCACCGAAAAAAGTAAAATCGGCATTTAACGGAGGTATATTTTCGTTGTAGCTGTTATCCAGCTTAATCAGTACCTCGTTAGCTGTTAATGAATCCTTATTGTAATTCAGCAATTTGCCCACCGGGAAGCTGAACGCGGTATATCCGCCGATATGCTTGCCAGCAAGCTGTTTGTTTACATAAACTTCGGCAACCTGGTTAGCCCCTTCAAAATACAGGTATATGCTTTTGCCTTGCCAGGATGCCGGCACATAAATTGTTTTTTTATACCAACCAACGCCCCGGTAGTAGCCGGTATCATTATTTACATCGGTTATGTTCCAGCTATGCGGAAGGGATATTTTCTCCCATTTAACATTCCCCGGATTTTTATCCGAAAATCCGGGAATATCCCCTTTATGAAATTCCCAGTTTGAATTAATGGTTTGTTTAAGGGCAGGTTGGGCATTTAGAAAATAAATGCTGAAAAAAAGTAATGTCAGGGTAAACAAGCCGCGAATTTTCATATCAAATATTGTTTATAAGTATGTTGTATAGACGCGATGCGCTGCGCTATACAATTTTTATTAAAAAAACTTATCCGGGTTAGGCACCAAATTTAAGAATCTTGTAAAATTTTCGGCATAGTGCGATTGATCCAGCTTGTAATAAAATGCACCTTTTTTTGATGAAAATTTATCCTTTTCGTGTAATTTAACTAATAAGCCTGTCGATAATAATTTCCGGCTGAAGTTACGGTCATCAAAAGTTGTATTATATACACCTTCGTAAAGGGCCTGCAACTGGGGAATGGTAAATTTTTCGGGCAATAATTGAAATAATATTGGGTGTAATGCAGCTTTGTATCGTAGTTGCCTTTGCGCAAGCTTAACCATTTCGTTATGGTCAAATATCAATTCGGGTATTTCACTTAGCAAAAACCATTCGGCGTGATATTCATCGCTGATCTGTTTTTCGTATTGATGAATGTCAATAAGCGCAAAATAAGCAATGGATAAAGTCCTTTCAACCGGGTCGCGGCCAGGTTTGCCAAAAACCTGGAACTGCTCCATATACACATTTTTTAAGCCTGTGCGCAATTCCAAAACGCGGGTTGCTGCGTCTTCCGGGGTTTCAGAGGGTTGTATAAAGCCACCCATCAGGCTCCATTTATTTTTTTCAGGCTCAAAATTACGGTGCACAAGCAGCAATTTTAAATTCCATCCGTCAAAACCGAAAATAATACAATCTGTAGCAACTAAAATTCGTTTTTGACCATTATATCTCTGCATAATCAGGCTTATAGTTATTTACAAGTTTAAAAAAAAAATCGGAGATTTAGTCCGAAAGTCTGGACTCCAAAAATCAACTAGTCCTGCGCCCGATGTGCCAGTTGAAAAATAGTGAACAGGTGGTGCGCCTCGTGCAGAAGGAAAAATTCGGACCATTCAGAAATGGTTAATTTCCCGTATTTAGGATGAGTACCGGTGCGTTCAAGTTTATCCGCAGGTAAATGGGTGACCAGGTGAAAGATCACTTCCCTGTCTGATGATATTTTTTTTAGCAGTTCATAGGTTGTAAATGAGCGGTATATTTCAAATTCATCATCTTCTTCTGCTTTATAAACTCCAAATCCAGGTTCATCAATGGTCAAAATCTTGTGTACCCGATCAATAAAAACAGGCTGATATTTTGCCAGATGGGCAATATTTTCATGAATATTCCACTTACCGCCGGGTGGGCGGCGTTGTATCTGGCTGTTGTTAAGCTTTATGATGATAGACGCGATAGTTTTATGCTGGTTTTTTAAGCGCTCTGTGAGGGAAGAATAGATCATTACCGGGTTGAATTAAAAAATTGAAATAACTAAAAATTTAAACACGCCCAAAATACTTTCAATAAATGTTCTTTTTTATCATTATTGGGTCCATGCAAGTCCTTATACGTATAAAATTAATGAAATGCCAATAAAAAATAAAAACCAAAAATGTTCGAATATTATTTTTGAACATTTAACTTACATCCGATAAAAACAAATTATAAAATGACCCTGAACTTTGACCAGAATACCGATTATGTACTTGAAGATGACCGCTTAATACTTAGGCCATTAAAAGAAAACGATATTGAATTTTTATTGCCGTTTGCTTTAAATGAGCCTGATACCTGGAAATATTCGTACCTGAGCGCTAAAGGTGAAAATGGCATGTGCAAATATATAAAGGATGCGCTTTATAATAAAGCAACAGGAAAAGAATATCCTTTTATTGTTTTCGATAAACAAACAAAGCAATATGCCGGCAGTACCCGTTTTTATGATATTCAACCTACTTTTCAAACACTTCAACTTGGCTATACATGGTATGGCGAAAAATTCAGGGGGACAGGTTTAAACAAGCATTGCAAATTTTTACTGCTTCAGTTTGCATTTGAAGCTTTGCATGCGATGCGGGTTGAATTTAGGGCAGATGCAAATAATGAACG
>DATCES010000173.1:0-3600 GCA_036509935.1 Mucilaginibacter sp. | reverse complement strand
AACCGCGAAAACTACGAGATTATCCGGCCCGAGGATGTAGGCTTCCCGAGCGCCACCATTGTGCTTACCGCACGCAGCGGAAGGCACGCTTTAAAATATCACCTGGAACGGCTTGGCCATCGCCTGGACCGTGCTGAACTTGATGTGGCCTATAAAAGCTTCCTTACCCTGGCCGACAATAAATTAGATATTAACGATGATGATCTTTTATTGCTGGTTAGTAATAACAACTTGTACGGCCAATCTTTTGCAAACGTGATTAATAAATAAGAAAATATAAAAATGAGCAAAACACTATTTGATAAGGTTTGGGACACCCACGTGGTACGCAAAATTGAAGGCGGCCCCGATGTGCTTTTTATCGACCGCCACCTTATACACGAAGTAACAAGCCCGGTAGCTTTTTTGGGATTAAAGAGCAGGGGAATAAGGGTTTTATACCCCGGGCGTACCTTTGCAACAGCAGATCATAACACGCCGACAATAAACCAGCATTTGCCGGTTGCGGATCCACTTTCGGCCAAGCAGTTAAAGGCATTGGAGACAAACTCAAACGAATATGGTATCAGCTACTGGGGCTTAGGCCATCAGAAGAATGGCATTGTGCATGTTGTTGGCCCCGAATATGGGATTACGCAACCCGGCGCAACTATTGTTTGCGGCGATTCGCACACGTCAACACATGGCGCTTTTGGGGCTATAGCGTTCGGTATCGGCACGTCCGAAGTTGAAATGGTTTTGGCTACGCAATGTATCATGCAGCCGAAGCCTAAAAAAATGCGCATCAACATTAACGGTAAATTGGGTAAGGGTGTTACGCCAAAAGATGTCGCACTGTACATAATTTCAAAGCTTACAGCATCGGGCGCTACCGGGTATTTTGTTGAATATGCCGGTGATGTTTTTGAAAACATGAGCATGGAAGGCCGGATGACGGTTTGTAATTTAAGTATTGAAATGGGCGCCCGTGGCGGGATGATCGCCCCGGATGAAACCACTTTCAATTATGTAAAGGGCCGGGAATTTACTCCTAAAGGCGCGGCCTGGGATAAAGCCCTGGCTTATTACAAAACACTAAAAACTGATCCTGATGCTGTATTTGATAAGGAATTAACGTTTGATGGCGCTGCCATTGAACCGATGATCACTTACGGCACAAACCCTGGCATGGGCATGGGGATTTCGCACGATATTCCGGATGCCGCCCATGTTGAAGGTGGAGCATCTACATACGAAAAATCATTAAATTATATGGGTTTCTCCGAAGGCGAATCCATGATAGGCAAAAAAGTGGATTTTGTTTTTGTAGGCAGTTGCACTAACGGCCGTATAGAAGATTTCAGGGCATTTGCATCTATTGTAAAAGGCAAACACAAAGCTGATGATGTTACGGTTTGGCTGGTTCCGGGCTCCCATATTGTTGAAGATCAGATTAAAAAAGAAGGTTTGCTTGATATTTTAACTGAAGCAGGGTTTTTATTGCGCCAGCCTGGCTGTTCGGCATGTTTGGCAATGAATGACGATAAAGTCCCCGCCGGAAAATATGCTGTAAGTACCTCAAACAGAAACTTTGAAGGACGGCAGGGCCCTGGTTCAAGGACCATGTTAGCCAGTCCGCTGGTTGCTGCCGCCGCCGCGATTACCGGGGTGGTGACAGATCCGCGAACATTAATTGAAGACCTTGTTTAGTGGGTTGTGAATAGTGAGTAATGAATGGTCAGAAATCAGAAAATGACTTAATGACCCAATGACAAAATGACTAATATAAATCGGTGAAATCAAAAAATAATCAGTGAAATCAATTTTTTTACTATGGCTTACGATAAATTTAATATATTAAGCAGCACGGCTGTCCCGCTGCCAATTGAAAATGTGGATACCGATCAATTAATTCCAGCCCGTTTTTTAAAAGCTACAGAACGTGTTGGATTTGGCGATAACCTCTTTCGCGATTGGCGGTATAACGCTGATAATACGCCTAAAAAGGATTTTGTGTTAAACAACCCCACTTATAGCGGTAAAATATTGGTTGGCGGTAAAAATTTCGGGTCCGGGTCTTCCCGGGAACACGCCGCATGGGCCGTTTACGATTATGGGTTCAGGTGCGTAGTATCCAGCTTTTTTGCAGATATTTTTAAAAACAATTGTTTAAACATTGGCGTACTGCCCGTACAAGTTAGCGCGGAATTTTCCGAGCATTTATTTTCCGCAATAATTGCTGATCCTAAAACAGAAATAGAGGTAAATTTACCCGATCAAACGATAACGATTTTATCAACCGGGGAAAAGGAAACATTCGAAATCAGCCCATACAAAAAAGACAATATGATAAATGGCTTTGATGATATTGATTACCTGCAAAGCATAAAAACAGAAATTGAGGGGTTTGCGGCTAATCTTCAGCTTTAACGCCTCACCCTGCCCTCTCCAAAGGAGAGGGTTTTTAGAAAAAACCGAAGTTAAAGTCCTCTCCTTTGTCCGAAGGACTTCTTTGAAGGAGAGGATTTAGGTGAGGCAACTACAAACAAAAGAATATCCAGTATATGGAACGAAGAAAAATAGAGATAATGGATACTACGCTCCGCGATGGGGAACAAACATCGGGCGTGTCTTTTTCCATATCAGAAAAACTAACCATAACCCAGTTATTGCTGGAAGAGCTTAATGTTGACCGGGTTGAAATTGCCTCCGCGCGGGTATCCGAAGGCGAATTCCAGGCGGTTAAAAGTATTTTAACCTGGGCGGAAGCAAATGGGTATTCCGACCGCATTGAGGTATTGTCATTTGTTGATGATGGTGTTTCAATCGAATGGATGGTAAATTCGGGCGTCAAGGTTCAAAACCTGTTAACGAAAGGCTCCATTAACCATTTAACGCATCAGCTTAAAAAAACTCCCGAACAGCACTTCTGTGAAATAAAGCACGTTATTGACCTTGCCCAAAGTAAAAATATTTTAACCAATGTTTACCTGGAGGACTGGAGCAATGGCATGCGCAACTCGCCTGAATATGTTTACCGGTTATTGGATTTTTTATCAACAGTATCCATAAAAAGGATATTATTGCCCGATACACTGGGGATTTTAACGCCGCGCGAAACGTTTAAATATATAAGCGATATAAAATCAAAATACCCGGCAATCCATTTCGACTACCATGCCCATAATGATTATGACCTCGGTACCGCCAACGTTTTGGAAGCCGTGAGGGCCGGGGCAAACGGCTTGCATTTAACCGTAAATGGCATGGGTGAAAGGGCCGGGAATGCCGCTATGGCCAGCGCAGTTGCTGTTATACATGATTTTGCGCCCGATGTTGAAATAGGGATCAACGAATCTTCTATTTATAAAGTGAGCAAGCTGGTTGAAACATTTTCGGGGATTCGCATCCCCTCGAATAAACCAATCGTCGGCGATAATGTGTTTACCCAAACAGCCGGGATACATGCTGATGGCGACAATAAAAACAATTTATACTTTAACGACCTGCTTCCCGAGCGGTTTGGAAGGAAGAGGGAATATGCTTTGGGGAAAACTTCCGGGAAAGCGAATATCGAAAAAAACCTGCAGGAATTAGGCCTGAAGTTAAATGATGCCGACC
>DATCES010000172.1:0-5563 GCA_036509935.1 Mucilaginibacter sp. | reverse complement strand
CCGTCCCGGCATGGGTGTGTCACGAATGAAAAGAAAGGATAAATCTTTTCAATGTTGTATAAAAGATGAAGGATTTATCCTGTTGCCCGACAGCGGAAAGATGTTCCTGCCGATGGCGGATGTTGCGTTGTTGGGGGTGTGATTTGCACCATAGAGGTTGGCTGTTACCTGTCAGCGGAGCACTTAATCGGACAACTTTATTTTTTCAAATGCTCTGGTAAGGGATGTTTACGCAAAAACGCTGCCGCTTTTTCTTCTTTTTTTATAAAAAAAGGTTCATCAGCGTAGCTCCTAACTTTATCGTTTACAATAATATTATATTCCTTTTCTCTAACCGATGCTTTCTTGACTGTGGACATAATAACTCCTTTCCTTTATTTCAAATATACCGCATTATTTTCTTTTCACCAAGAATGCTTCATAATTTACGTTTATCCTGAAATCCTGCCAAGAGCCGTCCTTATAACCCCAAACGTCAAAATCCCTGCTAATTGCTTTCCACAATCGTCCAATTCCCATTTGATAAAGCCTGGTTCTGGCGGCAGTGCTGCCTTCGGCATAAATAAAATAATTACCATAATGATCACAAAACGCATTGATAGTATTCGCTACTGTAGTCAAGACCATATCTTTATCCCGATTGTTACTAATCACCGTATCGTTAACTACACCTTTTTCGTTTTCATCCCCAAATGCTAAGTTATAAGTCACAGGATCATTTGCAATCCTTCTGTACCTAACGATTTTCTTGATCCTGCCCTGTGGCCCCTCACTATAAAATTCATAATCCTGAAAATCCGTAGTAAAAAAGGTATAGTGATCCAAATTCATAATTATCGCTGGCTTTGTTTTCCAAACATAATGAATTCTTATCGGCCAAAGATTATATTGATTAAAACGAAGCTTTTCAGTTGCCGCTCAAAGCTTAGGGTCAATTGGCGTGGTTGTTGACCCTCTGGATGAAGATGCGGTTGCCTTTTACAAAAAATTCGGATTTATCCTGCTGCCCGACAGCGGAAAGATGTTCCTGCCGATGGCTGATTTAGCGCGGTTGGGGTTGTGATTTTGTACCGTTGGGTAAGACGGCTAAGCTGGATAAACATTAATTGGCAGTCAATGGTTCTTATTATTATTTTATGTTAAATTTGCTTTAAAGATATGCATTATGACGACCACAGCAATAAGAGAAAGATTGTATGATTATTTACGGATAGCAGATGACAAGAAAATAAAAGCTATTTACACCCTGCTTGAAGACCAGATAGTTCCTGCTGTTGATTGGTCGGAAGATGAAGATTGTATGGCGGAATTGAATGACCGCGTAAAAAGGTGGGAAGAAGGGATTGATCCGATCTTTTCACTTGCAGAAGTCAAAACAGAATTGGAGCAATAAGAACAGAAACATTTCCTTATCTTATTGTTTATAAAGTTGTAAAAAGCAGAAAGATGGTCATTATCGTTTCTGTCTTTCATACGAGCAGGCATCCTAAAAAGAAACGGTAGCTTGCATAAACCGCGCCAACTTCATCCCCAACCTGGTCGAAGTTTATAACTTCGTCCTAAAATATATTAAGCTTTCAGCTTAACAACAACAGGGTTTAGTCCTGAAATATTGCAGGCATTCTGCTTGCGACACCCGCAAATTATTAATTTAGCCCGGCGTGAGGAAAATATAAATTTCATGAAAATGATTTTTATTTATAATCGTTCAGAAAAAAGGTTTACTTTGTTGTTAAGCTTTCAGCTTAACAAGACACAGTGCCCTGCGTTCCCGGATGCGAATAGCAGCGCATGGCCGGCCGTGCAGGGACGGTACAACCTGCCCGGGGGGGCGGTGTTTATAGAAAAGTATAAACACTTAATTGTTCAATAACCAACTCGCCCATTGTTTTACAGGCGTTAAAGGCCGGTTCCTTATGGTAATCGGCCAGGTCGGCAGCCAGTTGTTCAACTTTTTTTTGCGGCGAAACCTCATCCTTTTTCATACAGGTTAGCATGTCAACCAGGCGGAAACGGCTTAGTTTTATCCGGTTATTAATCAGGCTGCGCTCCTCCTCCTGGTACTGGCGCATGGTATATTTATCCATGTGTTTCATACCCAGCATTACCAAAGTGTTATTCTCTTTAAAATATTGCGGCATATAAAACCGGCGCCTCCCCTCGTACGATTGCTGATCGAAATCTATGGCCCTTATCCGGTACTGGCTGCCTTCAATATCGGGCGTTATATGTACCACATAATTGTACGACCTCATATCGCCAAGCAAACGGATAAAACACCGCTCGTTAAACTTTACAAACTCTTTGCAAATCCTAACCAGGTTAAACTTCGAGGTACTCAGGCGTTCTCTGATGAAAGTATCGCCCGGCACACCAATAATATGGTCTTCAATTATGGTAGTGCCATCGGTTAAATAGCCGATACGGTTTGGCGAAAGGATATGCTCAAGCTCCAGTCCGTATATGCGCGAGGCATCGGCAACTTTCACATAAAAATGATCGTAGTTATCATTAAGTTTATTGATGATGCGTACCCTGAAAGGTTTTGAATTGCCAAAGGTACAATAGTCAATCTGTGCAATTTTCAGTTGTTCCACCACTTCCGGGAAACCCGACGCATTCATTAAGGCATAAATAGCGGTGAGGTTTGGGAAAAGCTCCTGCATCTCGGCCGCATCGTAATAAACGGTTTGCCAAAGTGTGTCGTTGCCGTTTTTATCCAGCAGGGGGACACTCTGCTGAAACCGTAAAAGATCAGTGTATTGCACACCCAATTTATGGTATCTGTTGTATTTTGCCAGGTAATCCTTCAGCTCGTCATTAACCGGATAAAAAAATTTCTTTCGTGAAGGAACATCCAGCCGCGATTCATAATTTGCCATAGGCGAAAATTAAACAAATAATGTGAATCAAGAGCCAGGAATCAAGAGTCAGGAGTCAGGAATCAAGAAGCAAAAATATAAAAGCCTGTAAAACGACTGTATTTTTCGTGTTTTTTGTACTGTTTTTCACTTTTTTTGAAGTTTTTGCAAATTTAAAAAAACACAACTACTTGATTGTTAATGTTATATAAAATAGCATTTTTGGTATTTTAGTATTTTTACATAGATAAACAACTCATAATCAGTTTATTAATTATGAAAAATTGTTCCACTTGTGTCTCGTTCCATTGTTCCGTGGAACAAACCACCCGGCTAAGCGTGCAGCTTAGCCGGGCGGTGAATGAATAATACGCCCGCCGCTTTAAAAAATTCCCTTCAATTTTCAAAATCCGAAATCGATCCGCTAACCAGCGGACGTATTCCGAAATCAATTAACTCCCGGCCTGGTCAATTACTGCCTGGTTTAAGCGTATATACTCTTCGTCGTTACTTGCTTTTGCCAGGTTGATGCCTTCGCGGGCAGCGGCAACCGCTGCATTTTTATCGCCCATTCGGAGGCGGATACGGGCTTCCCATAATTTATACCAGGGGCCGGGATCAACCTTTTCGGCTTCCAGCGCCCAGCCCAGGGCCTTGTTCATATCCTTATTATTTTCGTAGTAATACTGTATGGCATTAAAATAATAGGCTTTGCGGTTGCCTTTCATCAGCTCGTCAATATTGGCTGTTATTTGTGCGTCATCATCTGTTTCTAAATGAACCAGTATTGCTGTATGGTCCCAAACCAAATGCAGGGCGGATGATTTTGTAGTCTCATTAGCAAATTGAATGGTGAAGGTTTCCCTTTTCTCATCCAGGTTAATTGGTTTAACCTGGAAACGCAAAAAGTCATCAGCTTCTTTATAACTATAAGCGCCCCATTGTTTAACAGTTTTATTAAGGATTACGGTCCACATATCTTTTTCGGGAATAGTGAACAGGGAATAAGTACCCGCAGGCACATTATGACCTTCCACAATCACATTTTCACTGAAATTAATTGTGGTTGCAGCATTTGCCCCGGTGCGCCAAACCTGCCCGAAAGGATTTATGCCGCCGAAAATTACGCGCCCTTTAACATTGGGCCTTGAATAGGTTATCGTAATTTTTCCAAGCCCAAAATCCTGCATAATAGTTTGCGTCGAACTTGCTTCGGGAATACGCGGGGCCTGCGCGTGTATATTTAAGGTTATGCCTCCAAAAAATGCAAGTATGTATATAAAGGTCTTTTTCATGGCTGGTTTATTTTAAAGCTAAGTTATCAATTATAAACTGAAAATAAATAATATGTGCTAAAATCCCACCGTGTCTCAAAGCGCCAATCACTCAAATAAAAACCCCCTTGCACTTGCTGCCTGGGGGCTTTCAACCTAAACCCTATCACAACAGAACCGGCGGGATTGCCTGTCTGTACATTATATGACGATTACTATACCGAGCTACTTGCCTGTTTTTCCATCAAATAGCTTAAACTTGTTTATTAAAAGTTTTGTTGCGCAAAAAGGTATCGCATAAAAGCAAGGCTAATAAAACATCAAAAAACATAAGGCCTTCCATAACAGGTTTGGTAAAATGATTCTTTAAATCGGGCAGCATTAAGCCGGGAGGCACATTAAAAGAAATATCAAACGCCTGTAGATGAATGTTAGCCAACGTGAACACGATTAAACCTGATATGGTAATGATAAAAAACAGGGCAATACCCATAATAATCTTTTTATTGATGCCTGCTTTTAGTGGTTTTTGGGCCTGTTCAGCACGTATTGCCTCTATTACATTATATGTAAAAGCCATTGGCGGTTCATCAAGGCCAATTTCATCAAACACTTTGTTAAGGTTCAACAGTTCCCGGTATTTAATCCGCCAGGCATCCGACCCATCGTTTGCAATGAGCCCGCTCACTGTTCTTTGCTCATCGTCGGTGCAATTGCCGTCAATATATTTCCAAAGTAGTTCTTCCATGTTATTCATATCAGTTCCTTCGCTTCGTGTTTTAAATTGCGTTCCAGCTTTTCTTTTAATCGCAGGCGCGCCCTGAATAATTTTACTTTGACCGTATTTGCTTCCATACCCAATGCCTGGCCTATTTCTCCGATTGATTGCCCGCCCTGGTAAAACATGGTTATTATTGCCGAATCATCCGGCAAAAGCTGTTCAATTGCCTGGTTCAAATAAAACGACCTTGATCTGATTTCCGCGTTGTTAATATCGTAAGCCATCGATTGGTTTTCAACCCGGTTATGGTTGTTTTCATCATCTATCAAAGCTGTTTCAACCCTTTTCTTGCGCAAAGATGTCATCGCAGTTGTATAAACAATACTGTATAGCCAGGTACTAAACTTTGATTGCCCCCTGAACGATGCCAGCGACCGGTATGCTTTTACAAAACAATCCTGCGCTATTTCTTCTGCGTCTTCCCTGTTTTTTGCAAACCGCATGGCAAGGGTAAACACAAACCGCTGATGGCGCTTAACCAAATCCGTATAGGCCGATTGGTTTTTTGCCAGGGTTTGTTGGATCAACTCCATATCTGAAAGCTTGCTCTGCATCTGTTGTAGCTCTCTGACGTGCCATTACTACCGTAGGTTACACCTTTAGGTAAAGATAGTTTTTTCGGGGTGCAGTAGTTGTAAAGGTTGCAA
>DATCES010000171.1:0-12453 GCA_036509935.1 Mucilaginibacter sp. | reverse complement strand
TGCAAGTATCTTACTTATATCTTTATCATTAACCATGCCTATTAAAAAATGCAGTCGGTCGTATTTTACAGCCGCAATATTCTGTAAAACCTCCTGCATGCCTTCGGGGTTATGCCCTGTATCGCAAATAGTTAGCGGCTGTTTTTTTATAACTTCCCAGCGACCATGCAGGCCGGTCAATGTTTTTACCCGGCTTAAAGCTGTTTTTAAATCATCATCGCTTATTTTAAAGCCTTGTACGCGCAACTCATCCACAGCGCTGATAACAGTTTTTACATTTTTGAGCTGGTAAGTACCGGTGAGGTCAAGTCTGAGATTAGAGATTAGAGGTTGGAGATTAGAGGTTAGTTGGTTTCTTTTAACTTCAATGTCTAAAAATTCATTGATAGCGGCATCTCGTGATTCCCCGCTTCCATTCAATTTCAGAATACTCCGAACATCTGAAGCAAAAACAATCCCGCTATTTTCCCACTTTGCTTTGGCGACAAAAATATCAGCTACTTCCGGCTGATATTCACCAATGACTACAGGGACAGTTGGTTTAATTATTCCCGCTTTTTCGGAGGCTATCAGTTGCAGGCTGTTGCCTAAAATATTCGTATGGTCCCAGCCTATATTAGTGATGACGGATAGGAGCGGGGTGATGATATTGGTTGAATCCAAACGACCGCCCAAACCTACTTCAATAATGGCAATATCAACTTTTTCGTGCGCGAAAAAATCAAATGCCAGGGCAACAGTCATCTCAAAAAATGACGGGCTGACCTCATCAAAATCAACTTTATGCGCTGCAACAAAATCAACAACTTCCTGCTCGCTTATCATTTCCCCGTTGATGCGGATACGTTCGCGGAAATCGTTTAAATGAGGTGAGGTGTACAAACCGGTTTTATATCCCGCCGTTTGCAATATAGCGGCAAGCATGTGCGAGGTTGAACCCTTGCCATTAGTGCCACCAATATGCACGCTTTTAAATTTTTGCTGAGGGTTGCCCAAACGCGCGCAGAGTTCAATAGTGTTGCTTAGATCAGCTTTATAGGCAGCCACGCCGTCACGGGTAAATAAAGGCAGTTGGCTATAGAGATATTGAACTGTTTGCTTATAGTTCATGGTTCATGGTTGATGGTTCATAGCCGTGTGTAAAGGTAATGCTCTGAAAGTAATATGAAAACGAAAAAGCTATGAACTATGAACCGTCAACTAAAAACTTCTGCTCAATCCACATTAAATATAAAATTAACCTGGCCTTTTGAATTTCCCGATGCCGTGGTGTTTGAAGTGAGCTTTGAATTTTTGACAACTTCTATACACTTATTTATTAAGTTCAGGTCGGCCATCCTGCTTTTCCTTTTGTCATAACTTGCCTGAATTACATTTCCGTTCGGGTCAACAGTAATATCAATAACAACTGTGCCCGGCACGCGGTTTGAATTTGTTACGTTAAGTGGGCTTACAAAGCTCCAGTCGGGCATACCATGCAGGCCGCCGCCGGAACCGCCGGGCCCGTAATTGTTGCTCAAGGCCGATCCGTTCGGGCTGCCCTGGTTACCTGGTGTATTAGTTGTACCATCGCCTGCCCCCGATCCATTGCTGGCGCTGCCTTTATATAAAGCATTTTGGTTTACTACCTGTTTCTTTACAGGTTTGGCCAGTTCAGTTGCCACAGACTGGCTTGTTTTTTTTGAATTAGCAGCAACTTCGGGTGCATCTTCTGCATTTTGGGTAACTACATTTTTGTTGCTGATATCCGCCTGGGTTTGTTGATCGGTTGCCTGTGCCTGGGTTATTTTATCCGGTTGGGTATGGTTTGCTTTTTCGGCTGCCGAGGTTTGTTCGGTGCTGGTAACATCCTTTCCCATGCCTTCATCGGTGGTTCCGTAATTTACCAGGATACCACCCGCCCCCATATCTTCAGCAGGCGGGTTTTGAAAGACAATAAAATAACACAAAGCTATCATAACAGCAAGTATAATACCTGTTGCTAAAAACGCTTTTGGATAGTTATTTTCTTCTTCGTAATTCATTTTTTAGTTCATGGTTCATGGTTCATGGTTCATGGTTCATGGTTTCCTGCCATGATCTATGAACCATCAACTATGAACTATTTCGGTTCCGTTGCCAGTACCAGTTTAATGTTCAATTTTTGGGCTATATCCATTATCTGTACCACATCCTGTATGGTAACCGTTTTATCTACATACAAAACTATAGTCAGTTCTGTTGCCAGGCTTTTGTACCCGGCCAGGGCCGCTGCCAGGTTAGCCAGAGTTACTTCTTTTCTTTCAACATAATATCTTAAATCTTTAGTTACTGATACTACGATGGTTTTTTTTGATATAGATTTGCCCGACTTAGATTTTGGCAGCAATAATTTTATAACGTTTGGATTGGTTAATGTGGATGCGATCAGGAAAAACAACAGCAGAAAAAACATGATATCGTTCATGGCCGACGTATGAACTTCTGCCGCAACACGTGTTTGCCTTTTTCTTAAATTCATTTGCTTGGTTCTTCTAACAGGTCAATAAATTCAATCGCATCGGTTTCGAGCCTTAATATCAGTTTATCCACCATCATGTTTAAAATATGATAACCAACAAATGCAACAATCCCTACCATCAGGCCAGCCGCAGAAGTGATCATTTTTACATATAATCCACCGGATATAACGCCGATACTAAAATTATCTGTCTTTGAGATATCAAAAAATATTTTGATAACCCCGGCAATTGTTCCCAAAAAGCCAAACATGGGGGCAATGCCCGCTACAATGCCTAAAATGCCAATGTTCTTTTCAAGTTTTGATACTTCCAGCTTGCCTACGTTTTCAATAGCGCCTTCAATATCTTTTATCGGGCGGCCTATGCGCAGCAATCCTTTTTGCAGCATACGGCCAAGTGGTGTGTTGCTGTTGCGGCAAATAGCCTTAGCTGATTCAAGGTCCCCCGATACAATACTTGCACGCACCCGAACCATCAGGGTCGAATCGTTTTTTGAGGCTTTGCGTATGGTAAAATATCTTTCAAAGAAGATAACCAGGCCAATTACTGCTAAAAGGCCAATTGGCGCCATTAACCAGCCACCTTTCATCAGCAGATCGCCAAAGCGCAATTCCTGGTCAGGCAATGGGGCCAGTTGCTCGCCTGCACTGTGAACTGAATCGATAATTTTATGCGCTGTATCCGCAGCCTGTAAAAATAATAATGTCATTGTTGGGGGTTTATTTTAGTTACGTACGAAGATGATAATATCTTTTTTTGTTGTATCCATAAAAGTTTAAGGGAGTCGGCTTCATTTTGATCCAAAAATATCCCCCCGGAAACTTTAATCCTTGGACCGGGTATCTCAGACAAGTTGAGGCTTTTTGCATTAAGTCCACGGTTTTTATAGTATTTTACAGCTACATCGGCCAATTGAGGATTGTCATAATCCCCCAAAATTACAGCCCAGGCTGACCGTTTAACAGTGTCAGCTGATATTGTTGCAGGGACATTAGTTTTTACTGAAGTATCTGCCGCCGATGTTTTTTTTACAGTATCAACTGTTATCTCTTTCCGATAAATGGTTACTGTAGTGTCTTCTTTTTTACCACTTATGTTATGATAGCCTTCAGTTATTTTATTAAAGGCAAGGGGATAAAACTTATAAATGCCAAATAACGCAAGGGCAATTGCAGTTAGCCCTATAAGTATAATAAGCCATACATTTACAGGTCTTTTCCTTTCTGTTTCTTCGTCAATATATTGCTGATCTTCAATAGTTTGCACGGGCGCGACAAATGCAGGTGGCGATAAAAATGTTTTCGCAAAAGCTGGCCTGGCATCCCCTGGGGATAAAGGCTGTCCTAATCTATGTGCATTAACCTGCGGATAGCCATAAAAAGCCTTGTCGGCAGTAATTTTTTCATTAGGTTTAAAAACCAGTTGCCCTTGTTCGGTATAGAATATGCCCAGATCGGCAAATAAATATTTGCCCTTGGCTGCTTCCTCCTTTAATTTACTGATGAACTTCTCGGCAAAGTATTTGGATGAGGCCAGCGATATGTTTTTTTTATCAGCAACATACTGCACAAAGGTATCATCATCTTTTGGTTGCGGCACAAATTTTACCTGGTGGTGCGGCGGGTGAAATTTAGCTTCCTTATCATTATAATATGCATTTATGCGTACCCGCACAAAATAACCCAGGCCCGGTATACTTACTTCATCATGCTGCCCCAACAGTTCGCTTAAATAATCGGCTAAATTCATTTTGCTAAAAGTACGTGTTTATTATAAATTTTAAAAACCTGCCGGTCGGCAGCGTTTAAAAAGCAAAGCTAACCCCGCCAAATATATTAAATCCGTAGTCAGGATAATATAGCCAGGTTTGATTAGTTCCGTTTAAAATATTATTTGCGTTTACAAAAACAGCAATTTTTTTACTTGCTTTATATTCCGCACCCCCGCTAAGGTCAACAAATGAATTTATAGTAGTTGGTGTTTTGCTGCCTGGAGTTATCGGGTTAGGGTCAAGTGCCGAACCCCTTATCAGCAACGAGCCTTTAATGTCAACCTTATCGCTTATATGCAACACGGTACCGCCGGTAAGTTTAAATTTAGGCAGGTTCCAGGGTTGGGCGACTTTAGCCATTTGATAGCTTTTAAACTCAACCCTGCCAAAAACATCCACATCCCCGGATGCTTTATAGTCCAGTTCGCCATTTAACCCGCTTACTTTTGAGGTCCCGTTATCATATATTACCTGGAACCTGTTGTACCCTTTGGAAAAATTAAAATTGCTTACAAACAAAGGCATATCCTTTACATCATTGCGGAAAAAAGTTGCTTTAAAGCTTAATCCGGCAGTAATTGTTCCCTTTAAACCTGCTGCAAGGTCTAACTGATCGATAGAGTTTTTGATGCTTATATCCTGGCCAAGAAATGGATTGCTTGTATAAAAATCAAGCAGGGATGATTTGTTCACATCGCCTTTTACTTCGGCAAACAGGCGCACATATTTAGGTACCACCTGGAATTCGAGTTTTGCGGCCGGAAAAATATGGATTGAGGACATATAGCCAAATTCATCAACTATATTTATCCCGGCATCAATTTTATAATTATCGCCCTCAAATTTTATGTAAGGGTTAAGTCTTATCAGGCTGTTGTTATTATTATATAAGCTATCCTGTTGTGTGCTCAAATCGAGTGAACCGCTCAGCCCGGCATAAAATTGATGAATGGTTTCATTTAAAAATCCCGAAAGCACGACATTGCTTTCTTTAGCCTGGTAGGCATCATTAAACTTATAAACCTTTAGTTTTAAGGCATAAGTAAAATCATTTGCAACATCTTCAAAGTTTTTGGCAAGCTCGCCTTCGGCGCTGATAGTGCTGAAATGCTGTTTATCCACCATGAGGTTTGGCGGGGGGGTATATGGTTGGTACCCATAAAAATAATTACTGCTGTAATTATAATCAATGCGCCCGCTTAACGAATTTACTTCGCCTATGCTCTTGCCAAATACGCCGACTTGGTCTTTGCTTGAGTTTTGGTCGTATAAGCTTCCCTGTTGTGCAAAATGTTTTAAATAACCGCCTGCCCGTAGTGCCTGGTCGCGGCCGTTATCAATATAAAGTTCGCCATAAGTTGTTTTTAAGTTGCCCAACCCTAATTTTAAATAATTATTTGTCAGGTCCGAATCCCGTTCGGCGGGCCTTTTCATGGCATTTAACGACTTAATATTACTGTTAAGTTCAAGGCGTTTATCTATCGGGAAATAAGTTAAAGGCGCTTTGAAAGGTGTTTTATTATCCAGATCGGGATTAATACGAATTTTAACAGCATCGGCCAACACCGGTTTATAAGCAGTGGTCACCACAATTTCTTCCGATAGGCTGCCGCCATTTCCCTGGTTTGCCTTCTTTGACGTGTCTGCCGTTATTTTTGCTGCCGCTTCGCCTAAATTTTTAGCATTGGCTTTTTGCAGGGTCGCCGATGTTTTAACCGTTTTTTTCCGGGTAACTTTTGCTATGGGATTTTTAGCTTTACGTTTTGTTTGCGCATTGGCAGTAACAAAGGATAACGCTATTGTTAAGGTAAGCAGCGTATATATATATTTAAATCTCATTGCTTGTCTCATTTTATTCTTTGTTACCCTGTTTCTTCACGTTTATACTGTCAGGTTTTTCCACTTTATCCTGCGGGGATAATTGTTCCAGTTTTTGTTTGGCCGTTGGTATAATATCATCATCGCCTTTATAATTTTCAATCACACTTTGAAGCGTAGCCTTAGCCTGGAAGGTGTCTTTTAGCGCCAGATAATTATCAGCCAGCAAAATAAAAGTTTTGGTTACCCAGTAATCATAGTTTGGCAGGTCCTTTATCAGGTCGAAGCAGGTTTTTTGGGATGATTTATAACGGCCTTTTAAATACTCAACCCTGGCGATGTTATATTTCGCTTCTGCTGCCGCTATTGTTTTTGTATTGCTTACCGTGTAACTGAACTCCTTAACTGCGGTTGTTGTATCGCCTTTTTGCAGGTAAGCCAGGCCGGCGTATAATCCTGTTTTAAATTTATCTTCCTGCGATGATTTTTCGTTATCGCGCACCAGCGTTACATAGTTTAGCGCATCATCAGGCAATTCCATCTGCGCATAACAAAGCAGCAGGTTATTTATGGCAAAAGTGTAATCGGCTTTGTACTCCGAATTTGTTTCGAGTTTTTTCAGGAAAACTACTGCTTCATTATACTTTTTCTGGCCAATATACAGCTTTGCCATGCTGATTAATGATTGTTCGGTATAAGTGCTGGTCCAATCATTTAATATGATATTATAATCAACAATGGCATCATCGGGCCTGTTTAAATTAACCAAACTCTGCGCCCGTATAAACCTGGCTTCCTTTTCGTAAATCGGCTTGTGAGGGAATTTATCAAAATAAGCATTTACCGCTCCGGTGGCGCCTTGCCAGTCGCCTCTTAAATAAAGGTTATTCGCCGCAGTGTACATAATATTCTCCTCGTCTGCCGCCGTATAGTTGGCAATCGGGACAGTTGCGGCATAATTAATAAAGGTTTGCGCATCGCCTTTATCAGTATATATCTTTTCAATTTGCTTAAGGGCGAGTTTTGCTTCATCGGTAGATGAATAATCCTTTACTACACGTTTAAACGATTCAATGGCCAGGTCATCATTCCCCGCGTTATAATCAATAAGGCCGAGGGTAACCAGCGCCCGGGGTATGTAACTGCTGGTGGGATATTTCTGTATCATATCCAGCAAGCCGCTTTTCGCTTTGAGGCTGTCATCCTTCAGAAAATATGTATAGGCTATTTCAAACGAAGCATCATCGGCATAGTCGGATTTAGGGAACTGGTTCAATACATCGCTCAACGTACTGATTTTGGTATCCGGCGAACCCTGTAAACCCTGGATCATGCCACGCTGAAACAAAGCATAATCTTCGCCCGGGCTATGCCGGCCGATAATGCGGTTATAATATTCTAAGGCTTTACTATAGTTTTTCAAAACAAAATAGCTGTCGCCGAGCCGGGTAACGGCATCATTTATAGTATTCGGATCCGTTTCATCGCCGTCCAAAAACCTCTGGAAATAACTGGCTGCTTTTTTATATTTTTCGCCGCCAAAAGCTGCGTACGCCAAAGCATAATTTGCATAGTTATAAACAGGTGTCCCGCTTGCCTCCGGAAGGGCCAAAAACGTTTCAAACGTTTCAACCGATTCATCATACTTGCGCACTTCATACATCGACTCTGCCATCCAATAAGTGGTTAAGGCTTCGATATGGGGATCAACAGGGCTTTTTAATGAACGAAGGAAAATTCCTATGGCGTTCTCAAATGCGCGTTCGTTATAAAACTCCAGGCCGCGATAATAAGTAACTTTTTGATAAGCTGCCTGTGCGCTGGCTGTTTTATTAGGGATAGGCTCTAATATATCAACCGCCTCAGCATAATTATGCGAGTTAAGCAATTCCTCGCCCAACAATGTTTTAACTTCATCAGTACGACTGGCGTGGGGATAATTTGTTAAATACAGCCTTGTCGCGCCGAGCGCCTGCGTATTGAAATCAAGCTCGTATGATAATTTTGCATATTCATATAAAGCGTCTTCCTGCAATTGTTTATCAAAATTAAGCTTCGAAGCAGCAAAATAAGCGTTGCGGGCGCTTTGTTTATTATTCATTTCCAGGAAAACATCACCCAGCGTATAGTTTCCGTTCTGACTATAGATATCGTTAGCCTGCTGGAGTTTTTCAAGTTCAGTTGCGGATTTTGCATAGTTGCCTACTTTATAATACGTGTAACCCATCTGGTAACTATCCTGTGTATTTTGGGTAAGCCCCAGGTCTTCATCTTCGAAACGGCTGTAATATTTGGCCGCGTTTGGGTAATCGGCCTTTGCAAAATACGATGCGGCTATTATCCGCAGCATTTCTTTTTCGTTTTGTTGGTGGGTGCTGTTAATAATTGGTATTGCGTAATCAATCACATCATCATAGCGGTTATCTAAAAAATATACGGCCGTTATGTAATAAGGATAACTGCTTTCATATTTCTTTGATTTTTTTAACCTTTCAAAATTTACCAGCGCCAAATGATAATCTTTGTTCAGGTACGCTATGTAAGCAAAATAATAAATCGCGTCATCCGTAAAAGGCGAAAGCCTGCCTTTTACTTCGCTAAAAAGCAATTGGGCGTTTTTATAATCGTTGGTAGCAAAATAAGCGTAGCCTTTGCGGAACTTATATTCAATGTTGTCACTGCCGTTTAAATCACCGGCCTCAATTTTATCGAACCACTGTAACGCCACGGCATTCTTTTCCTGTTTGCTGTATGATCGTCCTATTTGAAAATATGCCAGTTTTGTTAGCGGGTTTTCGGGGTGTTCCTTAATAAACCTCATGAACATGCTCATGGCATCATCATTTCCCAACTCAAGGGCGCATAATGCCTCATAATATTGGGAGTTTTCCTTTATCAGCGATAACTCAGATTCAAACCGGGGTTGTGTACTTGTTTTAATCCTTGATTGTTCAACAAAGCGGAATTGCCCGGCCGCTGCAACATACTTACCTTTGTCAAGCAGTTCCATACCCGTATGAAAAGCGCTGTAAACCTGGAATGAGGGATTTTGCTGGGCGCGTAGTTGAATTACAAAAAATATTGTAGAAAAAAAGAAGATATATTTAAGTCTGATCATAAGATGTGAACTAACTATTTGCGAAATTAGCGAAACGCAAAAACGAATTCCACAATAGTAATTCACATAATGTGGAGAACATTATTTTTTTACAACGATGGCTAATTAACGGATGGTATGGATGTTGAAAACTTTTTGGGTTGTTAAGAAATGAACATCGATACACAACGTTATTGTTTTGAATAATGAACAAACCCGATTTTAACCGGCAAAGCCGGTATTTCCTTATATTAATTTTAGCGGCAAATGTCAACTACTCAAATAATCAACATAATCAACCACCCCAACTATGCCTACTATTTACGAACGGCTGACAGCATTTAATAAAAACCGGCTGCCTGATATGGTAAAGCTAAAATACAAAGCGATGTCGTTAAATGTATTTGGTTTTTACCGGGGCACCTGCCACTTATTTTACGAAGATCTGTCGGCTGCCGATCCCCTGCCACCTTCGCCGTTGACCTGGGTATGCGGCGACCTGCACCTCGAAAACTATGGAAGTTTTAAGGGCGATGACCACCAGGAATATTTTGACCTGAATGATTTTGATGAAGCTTTGCTTGCCCCCTGTGCCTGGGAAATTACACGGATGTTAACCAGCATAGTAATTGCGTTTGACAGCATGGGGGTTAAAGAAGATGACACTTTAAAAATAGCGCAGCAATTTTTAAGCGGCTATTCATCAACCTTAAAAAATGGGAAAGCAGTAGGTCTCGATCCGCGAACGGCCAATGGCATAGTATGTACATTTTTAACCGCAGTACAAAAACGGAAACAAAAGGAACTCCTAAAAAAACGCACGCAGCGAAAAAATGGAAAACGTACCCTATTATCAGATAATGACCGCCATTTTGAGATAAATAAACCGCTAAAGAAAGAATTGGCCAATTTTATTGACGCCATAATGCAAAACAATAATTACCGGTACTATGATTACAAAGTGCAGGATTGTATTTTCAGGCTGGCCGGTACCGGCAGTATTGGCGTAAAACGATATTTGTTTTTGCTAAAAAGCATGAATACGAAAAATAAATACTTGTTTGTTGATATGAAACAGGCATTAACTTCATCTGCGCAGCCGTACATACAAATCCCGCAGCCAAACTGGGAATCGGAGGCTGAAAGGGTTATTTCCGTACAGGAACGGATGCAAAATGTATCGCCCGCATTATTAAGCCCTGTTGTTTTTAAAGATGAACCTTATGTTTTGAAACAGATGCAGCCAACTGAAGATAAGATAAATTTTGAACTGCTTAAAGACAGGTATAATGATATTGATAAAATAATTAATGATATGGCCGTACTAACAGCGTCAGCGCAGTTACGCAGCGGCGGTCGGCAGGGTTCGGCTGTAATTGATGAACTTATTGTTTACGGGCAAAGCAATCAATGGCACGGCGCACTGTTAAAATATGCAGTGCATTATGCTCGACAGGTAAAAAAAGATTATCAGGAATTTATACCAGGCTATAAAAACGGACAGTATCAGCAGTTTGCAGCAGGGATTAAAAATTAAAAACTTTTTTTAAGTGTTTTATTTTTTTACCATTGCGCATAAAAATTTTGCTTAAAACGCCTCGCCCAGGCCTAATATTATGCCTGAATAGTCTTTACTAAAACCGTAATCAATACAAATATTGGTGTCCGATTTTTTGTTAAATTTTATGCGTAAGCCGCTTCCGGCGGCGGGGTTCCAATATACAAAGCGGTTGCCGGCAAGCTGGCTGGCAGAATTTATGTTGGCAAATATTACGAAACCAAATAAGCCATTTTCGGTAATATCCCTCCGGTACTCGCTTTCAAAGTAAATCAAAGCAGTTCCCCTGTAACGGTTTTGTTCAATTCCACGTCCGGAACGGTTATAAGGATCCATCCCGATAGCAGGCAAAGCAAGATAAGGGGTTCCGGCGGTAAGGGTAGTCCAGTAGTATGTCCAAAAAGCCAGCATATTTTTTTTAGCGCCGCCATTGTTTAACGAAACATATCTGCGCAAATCAATATACAATGATTGGGCATTATCCCCGCTGCCTAATACCCCTGCATTACGCCTGTAAAAAATATTGGCATAACTTCCGGGGATAGGGTTAAATAAATTCTGCCTTGTATCATACAATAAATTTAGGGTAAGGCCTGTTGAAACGGCATTTCCCCCCTGGGCTGTCCCGTATTTATAACCGGTATAGTCAGTAAGGGGAACGGAATTATAGGTATTAACATTAATATAGTAGTCAAGATTGTACCCTATACCCGCATAAAGGTATGGCTTAATCCGTTTTAACACGCTTTGATAAACGCGTATATAATCGTTGTTAACTAAAATTTTGTCGCCCGCTGGTTGGCCGCCGCCTAAACCCCAGGTGTATTCCGGATATACCAAAAAGTAGGTGTTGCCTTCGATGTTATAAGTATTGTTTTTTAACCAGATACTGGAGTGTATTGGTAACCCAAATCTTCCCTTTAAATTAAAATAAGGGGCAAAGGTAACGCTGGAAAGGTAAGTGGTTTTTCTTTCGCCCAGGTAAAAACCGGCTGAGGTGGAAGTAACCAATGCATAACTGCCGCCAGGCAGAGTTGCAGAAACAGGTAAAACAGAAAAATAAATCTGCCTTTTTTCCCTGGGGTATTTTCGGTGGCTGAACTTAAAGAGCGACCTTCCAATATCAATTAAATCTTTTTGGCCCGTAGTATCAACGTATCTATTGGTTGTATCCATAGGTATTTGCGCAAACAGGAGGCAGGAAGGTAAACAGCAAACCAGGAATAGTGAAAGCTTATTCATTATCAATAAAAGAAAAAATGCTTTTTTTTGTTTTAAAATGAATACCTGTAAAAATTAATCGCTTAAAAAATTAAGTACAGCAGCCTGGAGGTAATGATAGAACCACGCGAATAGCCAAGGGAATCATTTAATCACATAGTTAAATCGTTGAACTAAGCAAAACATGGTTTACATAAGTTTACGCAATTCATTTACCTTTATGTTCATGTTGTAACGAAACCGTACACTTAGCGTTCGGAAATGTAACATCGATGTAAATTATTTAAGTATATAAATAGCTGATAATTAATATATTACAATAACGGCATGATTTTAATTGATTGTTTGCTGTCTGAATCAGAATTTTCAGAATTATAAAATTTTCAGAATCTGGCTGGCTGATATTCTGTTAATTCTTAAACTCTGCAAATTCTGATTCAGACAAATGAACTAATGACCAAATAAAATGATAAAAAACTATTTAAAA
>DATCES010000170.1:0-2405 GCA_036509935.1 Mucilaginibacter sp. | reverse complement strand
GGGGCTAAATGCGTTTAGCCCCACGTAATTTTGGGGGTTTGAGGGGCTAAATGCGTTTAGCCCCACGTAAATTTGGGCGGTTGTGAGGCTAAATGCGTTTAGCCTTACGTAATTTTTGGGGTTTGTGGGGCTAAATGCGTTTAGCCCCACGTAATTTTTTGAGGCTAAATAGATATAATGTATTGTATATCAGGTAAATATATAATAATTTCAAAGAACGGCACGAAAAAATGCTGAAAAACGGGCTTATAATTTTTTTTTTACAAAGTACCCCCTTTTGTCCAAAGGAGGAAAAATTGAAAAAGTATTGCGGAGGGTGCAGGGGTTATTCAAATATAGTGAATTTTGCCGGGAATTGCAAGGGACAGGCATGGGAAACCACGGCAAACTTCCTCCAACCGCTTATTTTAATATTATAAAATTGCCGCCAACTTTATTACATTTGAAAACCACTGTTGATGGAGAAAAAAAAAGTATTAATAACCGGCGCCAGCAAAGGATTAGGCTTAGCTATTTCAAAAAAGCTATCAGGCGAATATACCTTGATTTTACATGCCTCTAAAAAAGAAAACTTTACCCATATTGAACCCGGGAGCCATATTTTATGCGCCGATTTTTCGGATAGCGGACAGGTGTCCGATTTTTGCAAACAACTAAAAAAAGAACACGGCGATACCCTATACGCGGTAATTAATAACGCAGGGGTAACCTTTGATAAACCACTGAACTTTCAGCCGGAGCGCGAAATTGACGCCATGCTTAACGTGAATTTAAGGGCGCCCATAATGATATGCAAAACAGCCATGAAAATTTTCGGGCTTAATAACCAGGGTGTAATTATTAATATAAGCTCGGTGGTTGGCGAAAGCGGCAACGCGTTTCAATCCGTTTACGCGGCAACAAAGGCCGGCCTGGTGGCACTCTCAAAATCATTGGCCCAGGAAGCGGCGGCGCTTAATGATAGCCATAGCATCAGGGTGCTCAGCGTTTCGCCCGGTTTTATTGAAACTGATATGACCGCCGCCTTACCCGCTGCAATAAAAGAGAAATACCTTAATTTAATCCCGGCTAAACGGTTCGGCAAAGCCGATGACATTGCAGATACCATAGCGTTCCTGCTATCCGAAAAAGCATCCTATATTAACGGGACGAATATCCATATCAATGGCGGTTTACTATGACGAAAGAAGAAACCCAGCTTTTAGAAACAATACAAAATGGCAACCTTGTAGGTACCGGTCCCACAAAAATGCTGCAGCACGGCCCTACTAAGTTGCTGCTTGATGCTTACCACTGGCATTCGCCGGATAAAGGGATAGTGGCAAGTTATACCCCCGCAGAAAAAGACGTGAAAGATCATTTTGGCCTTTTCAGGGGGGTTGACCAGGTGGAGGCATTTGCCCAGGCAAGCGTGGTTTCATGCGCCACTTTTTTAGAATGCCGTAAAAAAAACTGTTTACCCCTTGAATTAAAGAAAGAATTTATACCCGCATTTATAAGTATCGGACAGGTTAATTTTCACAATTATTTAGAAGTAGGGGATACATTTATCAGCATCGGGAATATTACATTTTATAAATGGCGGCAAATGGTATGCGATGGCCGGATTTATAAAGCGCCAAAAAATATGAACCTGGATGAATATTTTAGTGATTTTGACGAAGAACGATTATTAAAATATGATATTAGCAAAGATTTTATCCTTGTTGCCGAATTATTTGATATTACCGGGAGGGCGATAAAAATTGAACTTTTTAAAAAAAATGAATAAAAATGGAAAGACAAGAAATAATTGATGGCTTAATAGATATATTAAAAACGGTTAGGACAATTGATCCCGGAAGATTGGTTGGGGTAACCGAAGAAACCGATTTTCTGACAGATCTGAATACGCCATCAACTGAATTGATTAATATCGCGGCAAAGGTAGAGCATAAATTCGGGATAGAGTTTGAAGATGATGATATAGACCACATGGGCTCGAAAGTAAAAGACATTGTTGATTTGATAATCGCCGTAAAGGCAAGGGAAGAAAAATAATAATTTATGCAGGCGGCAGGAAGAAAAGTGGCTGTTGTTGGTATGGGCGGGGTATTCCCGACCTGCTCAAACCTTGATGATTTTAGCAACAAGTTATTTTCAAATCAAAGCCTTATCAGGCAGTGGGATAAAGCCCTGGCTTATGGCAAACAGGTACGATCAGTTGTATCGGGGTATATTACCGAAGAAGAAATGGGTTTGGAAGCTGTTTTAGCGCCTATCGCCGAACATTATCCGGAAACGTATATTGATACTTTAGGGAGGATCCCGGATGCCAATCTTTCTACTGCCGATATGGGGAGCATCTGGGCCATGCTCGGCGCTTTGGACGCTATTAAAATGGCCGGTTGGACAACAAAGGAAAC
>DATCES010000169.1:0-3787 GCA_036509935.1 Mucilaginibacter sp. | reverse complement strand
CGCCGAAGCCGAACAGTTTTATGACGACATACAGCAGGGGAACAACGATGCAGACCGTCGGATGGTGCAACGGCAGGCCTTTGCAGGGATGCTGTGGAGCAAGCAATTTTATTATTATGATGTCCGTAATTGGCTTAACGGCGACCCCGCCGGACCCAAACCCCCAACTGAAAGATTGGATGCCCGGAACAGCAAATGGATGCACTTGAATACCCAGGATATTATCTCTATGCCCGATAAATGGGAATACCCCTGGTTTGCATCCTGGGACCTGGCTTTTCATTGCATACCGCTGGCAATAGTTGATATGGCATTTGCCAAAAACCAGCTTACCTTACTTATCAGGGATTGGTATATGCACCCGAACGGGCAATTGCCTGCTTATGAGTGGGACTTTGGCGATGCCAACCCGCCGGTACATGCCATGGTAACCTGGAAAATTTACCAGGTAGATAAAGCGGCCAATAACGGTAAGGGCGATACTTATTTTTTAGAGCGTATATTTCATAAACTGATGCTCAATTTTACCTGGTGGGTAAACCGTAAAGATGCCCTGGGGAATAATATTTTTGAAGGCGGGTTTTTGGGGCTTGATAATATAGGCGTATTTGACAGGGATACGAAACTGCCGATGGGCGAAAACCTTGAACAGGCCGATGGCACCAGTTGGATGGCCATGTATTCGTTAAATTTATTACGGATAGCCGCCGAACTTGCAATTACCAATAAAGCTTACCGTGATATAGCCTCAAAGTTTTTTGAACACTTTATATACATTGCCGGCGCCATTTCAAACCTGGGCGAAAACAACGAAGGTTTGTGGGACGATACCGATGGTTTTTTTTACGATCAGATACACCTGCCGGATAACAGCACGCAAAAAATGCGCATAAGAAGCATAGTTGGCTTAATACCACTATTTGCTGCCGAAGTGCTGGACGAAAGCGATATAACCGAAAACCCCATATTCAGGGACAGGATGAACTGGTTTGCCGAAAACCGCCCCGATCTGGCCTCGCTGGTGTCCCGGTGGGCCGAAACAAAGGCTCCGGGCAAACATTTAATAAGCCTGCTGCGTGGTTACAGGATGAAATCGCTGCTAAAATACATGCTTGATGAAAATGAGTTTTTGAGCCAATATGGCATACGCTCTGTTTCAAAATATTATTTGAATAACCCTTACCAGGTAGCTGTAGAGGGGATGGAATTCAGCATAAAATACACCCCCGCCGAAAGCGATAGCG
The DNA here is from genome assembly GCA_036509935.1 of Mucilaginibacter sp. Lineage (GTDB taxonomy): Bacteria > Bacteroidota > Bacteroidia > Sphingobacteriales > Sphingobacteriaceae > Mucilaginibacter. The sequence continues at coordinate 2,543 of DATCES010000169.1, read as the reverse complement.
GCCTGTTTGGCGGTAACAGCAACTGGCGCGGCCCGGTATGGATGCCTTTGAATTACCTGATTATTGAGAGCCTCCTCAAATTCCATCAATATTATGGCGATGACTATAAAATTGAATGCCCAACCGGTTCAGGTAATTTTATGAACCTGCAGCAGGTGGCGGATGAGTTGTACCGAAGGGTATCGAACTTGTTTTTACGCGATAAGGATGGGAAAAGAGCGGTATTTGGTGATTATAACAAAATTCAAACCGACCCTGATTTTAAGGATTATGTGCTGTTTTATGAATATTTTGACGGCGATAACGGCCGGGGGGTTGGCGCATCGCACCAAACCGGGTGGACAGGGTTGATAGCTAATTGTTTGAACGGGTAAACCAATCAGTCTCATGGAGCTTGTTACTTTTATCTCCTAAAGGAGCATCATAAATTTGCAGATGAATAAGGATAATTTAATTCAGTATGTTCAAAATGTATTGCCAATGGGTTCCGGCAAAGCAGAGCAGATAGTGGAGAAATTTAAGGCAGGGAAAATTGCCAGGAACGGGTATTTATTGAAAGAAGGCGCCGTTTGCAACGAGTGCCATTTCATTGAGGAAGGCATCATGAGGTCATATATTTATGATCTTGAAGGCAATGATGTAACAACCGCTGTTTATCACCTTGGGGCAATTAGAAACTGATTACAATAAGCAGATTTTTGATAATTACGCACGCTGGTCAACGCGTTCCGGCGTTGAGGTGGCTGGTATAGATGATGGAATAAAATTCCTGGCATTTCATGACGAATTGCATTCGGGCGCTATTATGGCTATAAAGAGATCAGTGGTAGAGCAAAGGGCCATTTTATCAGGGAAATGAATTGGATGGCCGGTAAAACTAAAAAATGGATTTCCATCCTGAAGATGCCTTTGCGAGCATCGCCAGCAGTTATAAGTACATTGCGCAGGTGCTTAAGGCGTAATTCTTTATAAGGTGTATTTGCCGTTTTTTAAAGCATATCGCGATGGTTTTATCGCGAAGCGGATACTCTTTACGCAATTTTTTAACCAGGTATAAATGGATGAATATTCAACGTAATTCCTTATCGTATCATCATTGCGAATGGAAGTAATTAAATCCCTTAATATATTTCTTACCGGGGTATTCCTGCTTACGGTAGTAACCATTTCTTCTAATTGGTCGGCATACACAACGGCTTCGTATTCGTTATCAAAAACTAAAACAGTATTTTTTTTTCCGCGTTCTTTTACCCCTTTTGACGGAATGGGAAGATGGTAATTTTTAAAATCGGAAAAAGTTATCCGTTTGGGGCTGAGCGGAGGTAGGATAATGCGTAACATAATATCAAATTTTATTTAATTATTTTGTAAATAGCTTTGTACAAATTCATCATTACGGATAGCTAAAATTATATCATTAATGGCAATATTTTGCATAGAAGACTTATTATTTAATTCAGATGACAAATCTTCTAATTGCCCGGCATAATTAACTGCTTCTTCTTCACTTTCAAATTTCAATATCAGATCATCATTAATTTCAGCATCAGCGCCGTTTGGTGGCGCCGGCAAATCATAACGTTCAAAAGCAGCGAAAGTGAGTTGGGAAGAACCATCCGAAGGTACAGTTATATTTAACATGTTTATTAAATTTTACAAATTACCGGAGACCCGGTTTTATACTTTAAACGTATGAAAGTGCAAACGTGTTTTATATTTGTAATATTATTTTAATATCCTGGTTTGTATGCCTTTATGGCCATTGCAACAGCACATTTCCCACTGTTTTTTTAAAACATTACGGCTAATTTCAGGCAAGTGTTACAATTAACAAATCTTTAGTTTTCCACATTTTGAAATAATAGCAGTTTTAAGTATTTTAAGGCGGCAATAAATTACATAAAACACACTTGGCAAATACGAAAACGGAACAATTAAAAAGGGCGTTAAAGCCAGTACACTTATGGGCTATCGCCGTAGGTTTGGTGGTATCCGGCGAGTATTTTGGATGGAATTTGGGTTGGGCAGTTTCGGGGACAATCGGGTTCCTGGTAGCTACGCTGTTGATCACACTGATGTATATAACTTTTATTTTCAGTTATACCGAGTTAACCACATCCATTCCTCATGCCGGCGGGGCATTTGCCTACGCCTATAGGGCGATGGGGCCTTTTGGCGGGTTGGTGGCTGGTTATGCAACCCTTATTGATTTTTTATTTGCTACGCCTGCCATAGCTTTTGCTTTAGGCGCTTACCTGCATTTTTTAGATGCCGGCATACCTGTATTATATTCCGCTTTGTTTTTTAACGTGATTTTTATTTGTATTAACATTTTGGGGATAAAGGAATCGGCGACATTCTCCGTATTTGTTACAATACTGGCCGTGGCCGAGCTATTGTTATTTATGGGCATAGTATCGCCCCATTTTAAATTGAACAATTTTGTAAGCCACCCAATGCCCTTCGGGTGGACGGGCATTTTTGCTGCGTTGCCCTACGCGGTTTGGTTTTACCTCGCTATTGAAGGCGTTGCTATGGTTGCC
>DATCES010000168.1:0-3605 GCA_036509935.1 Mucilaginibacter sp. | reverse complement strand
CAGTATATTAAAGGCATCAACCCCATTGCGTATGAGGTGCGCCACGCGGTATGTAATCACCCGTGTTTTGCCCGATCCCGCGCCGGCAATAATCATCACCGGGCCTTTTATTTGTTGTACCGCCTTTTGCTGCTCGGGGTTTAAACCCTGTAAATAATCCAAATCTTTTCCCTCTTTTCTGTGTTGGCGAAATTAGGGTTTTGGGTTGAAAGTAGGAAGTCGGAAAGTCGGAAAGTCGGAAAGTCCGAAAGTCCGAAAGTCCGGAAAGTCAGGAACGTTGGGAAAGTCAGAAAGAAAGAAGCATGGTACACAGCACTTCGGTCTTCCTGACTTTTCCGACTTCCTTTTGTCGCTCAATAGTTTGTTTTAACGCTAATCCCTAAGCCGGTGCTTTTTTTCGTCCAGAAATATTGGCTGGCCTGCCTGAAATAAGTGGAACCAAAAACAACGGCCGCAATATCAAGCGTGCCTGCAGATGCCGGTTTAGCTTCAATCCACTCCAGTGTTATTAAAACATCCTTATTTACATAAATATTATAGCCGGTAAGGTCAACCGTTATTTTGCCTGTTTGTTTATTTCCTGTTTTAACAATTATATTATCATTTAAAATATTATTGCCGGGCTTCCCTGCATTCATTTCGTAAATATTTACCCGGAAAGTAAGGCTTTCGAAAGAATTTTGAATGATGAAAAAACTGAGGTTTTCGATATTGGTGTTTTGATGGTTAACGGATAACCTTATACCGCCCTGCGATCCGATTGAATTTGCGCCAAAGCCCAGGCCAAGCAATTTTGAGGTTGTTTTATAGCCAAGTATTTTGACATTGGCACGCCTGGAATTAATAACCACCTGCTTTAATTGGTAAACCGACTTTTTCAATGTAATGTTTAATCGGGAACCCCTGAATTGTTTTTTCAGGTCGCCAACTAAAAACCCCTTGCTTTGGTACCCTACGCCCGAAAATACCAGGGTATCGTTATCTGCTATTTTTGCGTCCAGGTTAATTGCAAATTCCCCGCCCGCGTTTGAAACTGTGCCATCGGGCTTACTGATTATCCCAATGCTTACATACGGAACCGGTTTATTACTTTCAGCATCAATTACAACACCCTTTAGCGTGGTTTGGGCAGAAATCACAGACCAGTTGAATAAAACCAACGTGAAAAACAAACAGCGTTTCATATAACCAGGTTTAATCTTTGATTGAAAAAAAGAATCAATTTTATTTTAAGAGTGGCAATACCGTAAAGATGGGTTCTATTTTTTAGATGACTGCGTTAATTTATGTTAAGCATTGTTAATTATTGTTAACCTTGTTGGTTCATTAGGACAATGGGTTCAGCGCCCTCTAAACGGCATAGCCTTCATGAACACCTTTAAAAAACAAATAATAATGTGAATAATCTCCCCCGGTTGGGGAGACTGCTGACTTTCGGTCTCTCTGACTTTTCCGACTTTCGGACTATATTCCTATCTTCGTTTTATGTCACCGTTAGAAGCCAAACAACGTATAGGATCCTTATCGTCCGAATTAAAACCGCATAACTACAATTACTATGTGCTGGCCATGCCCACTATTTCAGATTTTGATTTCGATAAGAAACTGGAAGAGCTGGACGCGCTCGAAAAGCAGTTCCCGGAATATGCCGACCCTGATTCGCCAACGAAAAGGGTTGGGGGAGATATTACCAAAGCGTTTGTAACCGTTAAGCACCGGTGGCCCATGCTATCGTTGGGCAACACTTATAATGAGCAGGAACTGCTTGATTTTGACCAGCGCATACGCAAAGCCATTGGCAATGATTTTGAATATGTATGCGAACTGAAGTTCGATGGCTTATCCATCAGCCTCACGTACCGGGATGGCAAACTTTTACGGGCCGTAACCCGCGGCGATGGCATACAGGGCGATGATGTTACTGCCAACGTGCGTACCATAAGTACCATACCCAAAAAACTGCGCACGGGGGATTACCCGGATGACTTTGAGATTAGGGGCGAGGTGTTTATGCACCTGAAAGCCTTTGAACGCCTAAATGCCGACCGCGTGGAGAATGGTGAATTACCCTACGCCAACCCGCGCAATTTCGCTTCGGGAACACTGAAGATGCAGGACTCCGGCGAAGTAGCAAGGCGCCCGCTGGATTGTTTCCTGTATTTTTTATATACCGAAAAACTTTTATTTAAAACCCACTGGGAAAGTTTGCAGGCCGTAAAAAACTGGGGCTTTCAAACAAACGAACACAGCCGCCTATGCAGCAATATTGAAGAGGTGTTTAACTTTGTAAGCTACTGGGATAAAAAACGTTTCGGGCTTAGTTATGATATAGACGGCATAGTTATAAAAGTAAACAGTTACGCCCAGCAGCAGGAACTTGGGTTTACAGCCAAATCCCCCCGCTGGGCAATTGCCTATAAATTTAAGGCCGAACAGGTGGAAACCGAACTGCTTAGCGTAAGTTACCAGGTTGGGCGCACCGGCGCGGTTACGCCTGTTGCCAATTTAAAACCTGTATTGCTTGCCGGCACAACAGTAAAGCGGGCTACTTTGCATAATGCCGATGAGATAGAAAAACGCTTGAAACTGCATGAAGGCGATTGGGTTTATGTAGAAAAAGGAGGGGAGATAATCCCCAAGATCATCAAAGTTAATTTAGAAAAACGGAAGCCGGGCGCAAAGCCGGTTCAATATATCACCACTTGCCCGGCTTGTGGAACAATGCTGGAACGGAAAGAAGGTGAAGCCGCCTTTTACTGTCCTGATGAAGAAGGTTGCCCACCGCAGATAGTGGGTAAAATGCAGCATTTTATAGGCCGCAAAGCCATGAATATTGACGGCCTGGGCGATGAAACCATTGAAACGCTGTATCAGAGAGGTTTACTAAACAAGATCAGCGATATTTATGGCCTCCACCTGCATAGCGACCGGCTAAAGCAATTGGAAAGGTTTGGCGAAAAATCAATCAATAACATGCTTGATGGGATAGAAAAATCAAAACAAATGCCTTTTGAAAAAGTGTTGTTTGGTTTGGGCATCAGATTTGTTGGGGAAACAGTTGCCAAAAAGCTGGCGACTTATTTTAAAAATATCGACAGCCTGGAAGCGGCTACTTTTGATGAACTGAATGTTGTAGAGGAAATAGGCGACCGTATTGCCCTTAGCCTGACAGACTATTTCGGCAACGAAAAACATAAGGTCGAAATTGAAAAACTAAAAGCACTGGGCCTGCAGTTTGTGAGCGAAGAAAAAGTGCTAAAATTGGCCAGCGATGCCTTGAGCGGCAAAACTTTCATTATTTCCGGCGTATTCGAAAAGTATTCAAGGGAGGAACTTACAAATATCATCGAGCAAAACGGCGGTAAAATAGTGAGCAGCATATCGGCCAAACTAAACTACCTTGTCGCAGGCGATAATATGGGGCCCGCTAAATTAGAGAAAGCGCAGAAGCTGAACATACCTATTATTAGTGATGCGGAGTTGATGGGGATTATTGGGTAGGTTTGGAAGCAGTTTGCAGTGGCAGAGGCAGTAGCAGTGTGGCAGTTTACTTAATGCACTTTTTGCATAACATTATCCCAGATGCGGTGTTCTTTCCCAGGGTT
>DATCES010000167.1:0-5970 GCA_036509935.1 Mucilaginibacter sp. | reverse complement strand
TTCGGATCCAATAAAATACATGAACATTGCCCGCATTGCAATTTGCATTTTGAAATAGAGCCGGGTTATTTTTATGCGGCGATGTATGTAAGTTATGCATTAAACGTAGCGGAAGCTTTTGCAATTGTTGCAGCTACATTTTTGCTCACGCACAATGCTGATTCACCCTGGCTTTATACTGGAGTAATACTGGCGGGGTGCATTTTGCTTGCACCATTAAACTTCAGGTATTCGCGGGTTTTACTTTTGTATTGGTTATCGCCTAAAATAAATTATCAGCCACATTTAGATACCGATGATACAACGCCATACCTTTGATTTTTTAAAAGAACTGGTTGAAAATAATAACCGTGAATGGTTTCAGGCCCAAAAGGGACGTTGCGATGCCGCCCGCGACAATGTAATTGAATTTACGGGTGATTGGATAAAACAGTTGCATAAAGTTGACCCAAATATTGATGATAAACTGGATGCCAAAAAATGTGTAATGCGTATCTATCGCGATATTCGTTTCAGTAAAAACAAAACACCTTATAAAAATAATTTTGGCGTAAGTATTCCCACCAAAGGGGTTAAGGCAGGCCGGGCTGAGTATTATTTGCACATTTCACCCGGAAATTCATTTATTGCCGGCGGGTACTGGATGCCGGAGACTATCCACTTAAAAGCCATAAGGCAGGAAATTGATTATAATGCCGGCGGTTTAAAGAAAATAATTGACAATCCTGAATTTATTAAGTTATTTGGCGAATTTAGTAAACAAGAACAATTAAAAAGTATTCCACGGGAATATAGCGCCGAAAATGAAAATATCGGACTATTGAAACTCAAAAGCTTTGTTGCTTTTCATCAATTGAAAGACGAAGAATTAATGCGTAAAGATGCCGTTATAAATATAACGGAAATTTGCAGCAGAATTTATCCGCTTAACGTTTTTTTGAATAATGCCCTTGCTTAACCTTAATGCCCATTTTAATATGAAAATTAAATATAGTTTGTTCGCGGCTTTTTTACTCATGGCGTTACAATCCTGTGTAGTGCTTTCAACTAAAAAATATAAGGCATTGGTAACCGAGCGCGATTCGCTGTCTATCCGTACCGGGAGCCTTGAAGATACCGTTGCAAAATTACGGGCAGATACCCTGCGTTTACACCGCCAGCTTAATGACCTTCAGGATACTTACACTGCATTAAATGGCAAGTACGATACTTTAAATGATAAATATAATGCCTTAAACAATAATTTTAATACCAGTTCATCCAAGGTAAGCGAACTATCTTCCGACCTTAAAAAGCGCGAGGCCCGCTTAAAGCAAGTGGAAGATGCATTGCAAAGGCGCGATGCCGCTACCAATGCCTTAAGAAATAAATTGCAGCAGGCATTGCTTGGCTTTCAGCAAAGCGGTTTAACAGTTGACGTAAGGGATGGCAAAGTATATGTGTCATTAACAGATAAATTACTATTCCCTTCGGGCAGTATTATTATTGATGAACGTGGTAAAATGGCGCTTCAGCAACTTGCAGCCGTGCTTAATAAGGAGCCGGATATTAATATTGCCGTTGAAGGGCATACTGATGATAAAAAAGTAATTAACCTGGGCCAGATAAAAGATAACTGGGACCTAAGTGTGATGCGTGCAACATCGGTGTGCCGCTACCTTACCGGGGAAGAGAATATTGACCCCCATAGGCTTACTGCTACCGGAAAAAGTGAATATCAACCGATTGATGCTAATTACAATACCATGGACCGGGCCAAAAACAGGCGGATTGAAATTGTACTTTCACCAAAACTGGATGAATTGTATAATTTGATAAAACAATAAAAAGGATTCAAAAAGAGCTTTGGAATGAATTAAAACCCGGCAAAAGTTCATCTTTAGGGGATAGCAAAACATCACCTGGCGCTATGCCCCAGTCTATATTTAAGGTTGGGTCGTTCCATAAAACGCCAATTTCTGATGCCTTGTCGTAATAATTATTTACTTTATAGGTAAAAATAGTGTTGTCTTCAAGCGTGGCAAAACCATGCAGAAAACCCGCCGGTATCCAAAGCAGCAAGTTATTATCTCCGCTTAGTTCTACCGAAACGTGCTTGCCATAAGTAGGCGAACCTTTACGGATATCAACTGCCACATCCAATACCCTGCCGTTTATCACACGCACCAGTTTGCCCTGCGCAAAAGGGTCAGCCTGGCCGTGTAGGCCCCGTACGGCGCCTTTATGCGAGAAAGATTGGTTATCCTGTACAAAATCCACAACAATGCCTGCTTCTGTAAAAATTCTTTTATTATAGCTTTCGTAAAAGTACCCCCGGCCGTCATTAAATACCCGGGGTTCAATAATCAACATCCCTTCAATACTGGTTTCTTTTATTTTCATTTTTAATCAACAGTTTTCATAAGGGTGTTAAAAATCACAAACTGGTTTTCAAATTCCTGGCTATGTATAGCCTGTAGCCGGTGCAGGTGCTTGCTATAAAAGTGGTTGAAATCTTCAATGCTGTCGGCGTAATATTGAACGCAATAGGTTACCCCCTCGTTTGGCGAATCAATAACATTCAGTATTTGGTACGATTTAAAATAACCGGTAGCCATTACCGCGGGGATATGCACTTCCCGCACCCATTTAAGCCATTTTTCGTGTATGGCTTCTTCTATAATTACTGTATCGTTAAATATGATCATGGAGGCAAAAATACGGTTTTTTAATGTGCGGATGTGCGGATTTCAGATGTGCAAATTATAAATGTGCGGATTATCCCAAAATCTATCCACACATCCACATCCGCCAGCTGGCGGACACATCCGCACATTTAAGACGAAGACGTATCATTCTTATCCCCGCGCAATATCCTGAAACGTTTGCGGGCCTCATTTATCCACAGGCTCCCGGCATAATTGGTTATTATTTTTTGATAGTATATTTTGGCTTGTTCTTTATCGGATAAATGATTTTCGTAAATATCGCCCAGTATAAAAACCGCATCATCGGCCCACAGGCCCGAACTGTAATCCTCAGCGATTTTTTTCAAAAGCCCAACAGCGTTTGTGTAGTCCTTTTGCAGTATAAATAACCGGGCCTTAGCCATCAGTATATCAGGTGCAAGCGAATTGCCGGGAAATTTTTTATCAATACTGTCAAGTATCAGCAGGGCTTTATCAGGCGCTTCAGCAAAAATCATCAGATCTGCCCTGGCGTACATTTTTAAGGCCGCCCCACTACTGTCGGCAGTAATGTTATCCGATATCTGGAGTGATAAATTTAGGGCATCGTTTGCAATTAACTCTGATGTTGCTGCTTTTAACACATCGAGCTGGCCTTTGGCCCAGGTAAAATCGCCGGTATAGTATGCCAGTTTCGCATTTCTGTATTTAGCGTCCTGGCCTACGGACGTATTGGGGAAATCCAGTTCTACCTGGCTGTACAATAAGGTAGCATCCCAGGGCTTATTATTCAGGAGGGAAATATCGCCCAGATCAAGTTTGCAGGATGCCAGCAAGCCCGGTTTGATGTTGGGGATATTAACCGCTTGTTCCAGCAGTTTTTGTGCATCACTTAACTTATGCAATTTAAATGCCTGTAGGTTGGCTAACTTTTGCATGGCAAAGGCGGTATTGCTGTTTTTGCCAAATTCATTCAGCAGGTCGATATAATCCTTTTCAAGGCTCAGCAGGTCATCTTTTACATACCTTCCCGATGTTACCTTTAAGGTTTTGGTGTTTATAAGTTCAATTTTTGCAGGAATATAATAAGGCTGGTCTTTTCCCTTACCAACCAGGTACCCGTATCCACGGATAGCCTCGTCATACGCTTCATTCGCCGTAAGCGTGCGGCACAGGTCAAAAATACTGCTCCCATCATCATTCTGGCGCCTGCTTAAAGCAAGCGCCTGGTTCAATGCCTGGTCAAATTCCTTTTGCTGCAAAAATTGCCAGGTAAGCAATTCGGCATAAAGTGTTTGCTGGGGGTCTTTTTGTATTCGTTTTAATAAGGCCGATTGCAGGATATCATAATCCCCTGTGCCATCGTACAGGTTTGATATCGCGTTTTCAGCCTGGGCAATAAAGGCCGGGTTTGAAGGTAAAAAGTTGAGGTACTCATCAGTTAGCGCCACTTTATCCCTCTTATACCTGTAAAGGTTTATTAGTTCGAACGAAAACAACGCATCGTTGTGCAATATTTTGCGGCCCTGCTGAAATATTTTTATGGCATAATCGATATTGGAGTTTTGATAAAACTGCGAGGCAAGCGTTGCTATTTCGCTTTGATCGGCAGGCAGGTTTTTAATTATTTCATCATACAACGCATCAGCTTTTTCAATGGCGCCCTGCTGGGTATAGGCGGTACCTAACATAATGGCATACTGATGGTCGGCCGGGTGCTTGCGCATCATTTTTTTTGTAACGTTTTCGGCATCATCAAACTTTTTAAGCCCGAGCAAGCCGTTAACATAAGCGCTGTAATACTCCTCGTTATTTTGTTTAAATAGCTTCTGATAAATATCAACAGCTTTTTGCTGTTCGCCGTTTGCAGCAAATTGATTAGCAAGTTGTAATTCATTGCCCTGTGCCAAAAGCTTTGAAAAGCCGGCAAAAATCAAAAGAATTAAAACGCAGCGCCACTTCATCTTTTCAAAAATAATCAATTAATATTAATTTTTACCCGGTAAAATTGTAGTGACAAGTTTGAATTGGTTATTTAAATGCATAATTTAACCTGATTAAAAAGCCGGGGAATAAACCAATGTTAAAGCCGTTCAGAATATTACTTTTTATTAATGTGGTAATTACTTTATGCGCCTGCAACCGGCATAAGACTAACGTGATCCCTATAATTGATTTTTTTAAAACTGCTGAAAAAAGCATATTCAAAATATCGCCCGATGGTAAATATATCTCGTATTTAAAGCCATATAAAGACAGGCAGAACCTGTTTATACAATCGCTGGCTGACGGTAGCGTACGCATGGCCACTTCGTTCACTGATTACTCTGTTCGTAATGACTATTTTTGGACTTATAACAACGAGATAGTTTTTAGCCAGGATATTATCGCCCTTGATGATTATAAGATGTACACCGTTGATGTTTCAACGCTAAGGGTGCATCAAGTTCTTTCGCAGCGAAAAGTAAGGATATTTTTACTCAGCAGGAATAAGGAAGAACCTGATATTATAACTGTTGGGATGAACAAACGCGATCCGGCAAATTTTGATATATACCGGTTAAACATTAATACGGGGGAGTTAATGCCATATCTTATTAATCCGGGCAATATAACCGAATGGTACCCTGAAGCGGATGGTAAAATAAGGCTCGTAACCGCATCCGATGGGGAGAATAAAACCATATTATACCGCCCGAATGACAATACTCCATTTAAACGAATTATACAGAATAATTTTAAAACATTTGTAAGGCCCGTAGCTTTTACAGGCGAAAAAAAATATATCTATGCCTTATCAAATGTTGGCCGCGATAAAACAGCCCTTGTGGAAATTAATGCCGAAAATGGTCGGGAAATAAAAGTAATTTATGCCAGCGGCAACGCTGATTTACAGGATGTAGCGTACTCAAAGAACAAACACAGGCTTGAGTTCGTTTCGTGGGAGGCAGATAAACCCCGCAAACATTTTTTAAATGCAGGCATTAAAGGCATTTATACGAAATTATCAACCGATTTGAAAGGAAATGAGATAAATTTCGTCGACAGGGACAGCGCCGAAAATAAGTTTATCGTATTTACCTATACAGATCGGAACCCGGGCTCCTATTATCTTTATGAGAACAATAGTGGCAACCTGGCAAAGCTTGGGGATATCAATTCAAGCGTTAAGCCAAATGAATTGTGCGCCCAGCAACCTGTTTCATTTAAGGCAGGCGATGGAACGATAATAAACGGTTATCTTACCTTACCGCCGCAGACAAATAAAACCGGGCTGCCATTAGTAGTAATGCCGCACGACGGC
>DATCES010000166.1:0-3985 GCA_036509935.1 Mucilaginibacter sp. | reverse complement strand
TTGGGTATGGCAGGGCTGGAGTTCATCATCTGGTGGACTTTTTCGTCTAATGTTAACTTAGAAACAAGATCGCTGACACGTTCGTCAATAGGTTTTGACACATTGAGATAAATATTTTGCGCATAGATAAAATTTGCGGTACAGATAAGAATTAAAGAAAAATACAGTTTAAATTTATTCATGTTACGGGTTGGTTTAATTAGTGTTATGATGTTATTTTATAATTATGTTTATATTGAAACAAATAGATTTAACCGAATGGGTTTAAAATCCCTGTTTATAGAAAGTTAAATATAAAATATTTTAGCAATCGATTGCCAAAATATTTTAAACTTTTATTTTAAAACAGTTTATTTAGTCATTTTTTAATAAAAAACATCAGGCTATATTTATTTATATCTTATTTTTGACATAATTATATTGTAACCGGTTGTATATTTATCTCAATTTATGCTGTAATTATGCCTGAACCTGAAAAAGAAGTCACCATTTACGATATAGCCAAAAAATTGAATATCTCTGCGGCAACAGTTAGCCGGGGCTTAAAAGACCATCCCAGGATAAATAAAAATACGAAGAAAAAAATATTAAACGCGGCCAGCGAAATGGGATACAGGTCCAACTCATTTGCCAGCAGCCTGCGTAAAAAACGCAGCAATATAATAGGGGTAATAGTACCCCGGCTAAACAGCAATTTTATGTCGGACGTAATTGCCGGAATTGAGAAAGTTGTTAATGACGCCAACTATAACCTTTTCATCAGCCAGTCGCTGGAAACAATGAAAAAAGAAGCCAGTAATGCTAAAGCCATGTTTAATAACAGGGTAGATGGCTTATTGGTTTCATTAGCATACGATACCGATAATATAGATCATTTTGAAGCTTTTGTTAATCGGGGCATCCCTGTTATTTTCTTCGACCGCGTTTACGAGCATAAACAATACCCGAGTATATTTATCGATAACTATAAGGCTGGGTATAACATTACGGCCCATTTAATTGAACAGGGCTGTAAAAGAATATTACATATAAGCGGCAATTTGTTAAGAAATGTTTATACCGACCGTTTTAATGGTTACAAACAGGCACTGGCAGATAACAACATGACATTTGAAAACGATTTGCTGATCATTAATGACCTAAGTGCGAAGTCCGGCACTGAAGCCGCATACATGATCTTAAAAATGAAAAAAATGCCTGATGCTGTATTTTCCGCTAACGACATCTGTGCAATAAGTTGTATGCAGGCGCTAATAAAGCAAGGGATTAAAATCCCGGAAGACATTGCTTTTGCTGGTTTTAACAACGACCCGACATCATGCGTTATTGAACCAAATTTAACCACTATTGACTATAGAGGATACGAAATGGGCGAAGTTGCCGCAAAAATATTAATCGGTCATTTAGATAATCATGATGACCTACAGCAAACACATAGCCTGATATTAAGATCTGAACTCATCATCCGCGCTTCTTCTTTAAAAAAAGCATAAAATAATTCAATAAAAAACCGTTTACCATAATGAATTTAAAAACCAAAACTGCAATAATTACAGGGGGCGCATCAGGGTTAGGGCTTGCCACCACTAAAAAATTTGTTGAAAACCACATCAGGACAATAATAATAGGAAGGAATGAAAAAAATTTAGCTGCGGTTTCAAAAAGCTTAGGCGCACTTTGCAGCTACAAGGTTTTTGACCTGGATAATTTAAAAGCTATCCCGCAATTAGTTAATGATGTGGTGAAAGAATTTGGGCCTATAGATATACTTGTTAATAATGCCGGCGTTAATCAAAAAAAAACTTTTACCGAGGTAACAGATGAGGAGTTCCAGCATGTTATTTTAACAAATTTAACATCGGTATTTGTTTTAAGCCGCGAGGTGGCGAAGTTTATGCTTCAGCAAAAGAGCGGGTGTATTATAAACATCAGTTCGATGGCGGCGCAATATGGGATACCTTACGTAATTGCCTACACCGCCGCAAAAGCAGGTATTGAAGGTATTACCAAAGCTATGGCCGTTGAACTATCGCCCGGAGGTATAAGGGTTAACTGCGTAGCGCCAGGATTTATAGCCACCAACATGTCGGCAAAAGCGCTGGATACCGATCCCGAACGAAAACAAAAGGTGCTTTCGCGTACGCCGATGGGTAAATTAGGCCAGCCGGAAGATATTGCAGAAGCTATTTATTACCTGGCATCAGATGCTGCCAAATATGTAACAGGGGTGGTACTTCCGGTTGATGGCGGTAATTCGATAGGGTTTTAAGGTTGCCGCAGGTTTAGCGCGACGTAATTCAGCAAGGTTAATACCGATAGGCTGGGGCACAGGGGCCCATCCCTATTGGCCTGCGCCCGCACTCGCGCCCGATTAGGCAGATAGGTGAAGCTGATGTTGCGTTATCAGTCCCCCACTGCTGCCAAACAGGATGTTAGGGCCCGTTTTTTACCGTTCGGCGTGAAGGCCGATTTTGTTTCCTTCCGTGTCAATAATTATGGCAATATATCCTGCGGGAATTTGTGTTTTAGGTGCAACAATTTTTCCGCCCGCCTGTTCCACTTTGTCAAGGACAGCTTTAATACCCGGACTTGCATTAATATAAACTAATGTACCGCTGGCCGACGGACTGTTTCTTCCTGTTTTTGATAATACGCCTGTTATTCGTCCTGATGTTGCCTGAACAACATTAGGATCAAACGGAAAGAAAACAGCTTCATCGTTTCCGTCTGTTCTTTTAACCATTTCAATATCTAAAATGGTTTCGTAAAATGTTTTTGCCCTGTCAATGTCTGATACTGGAATTTCAAACCAAGTTAAAACGTTGGTCTGCGAATCGATTTTTTTCAATTTTTGCATATCAAGTTATTTTCTTCAAAGTTGGAAAATGAAATTGAGGCTCAGCTGTGATCATAGTCACATAATTATCGCATAATTCTTCGTTTTCTAATTCGGCTTAATGTCTCCCTCGCTACGCCAAGGAATGACGCTAATTGAGAAAGCGAAACCCTTTGTAAAATTTCGGGATGCCTGGCTTCTAAATATTCCAATCGTTCCTGTGCTGAATAGCATTTAAATAAGTTTGAAAATTCTTCTTGTTTGGAAGCAAATAAACGTATGCAGTTTCGTCCCAAAGTTTCTATTTCGTTTGCTTGTTTGGATGCTTGAAATAATTTTTCCTTGTCAAAAAGTATAGCTGTTAGTGGCTCGCAAGCTATGATATTAAATTCGGATTTCTGTCCGCTGCCAAAACTGTTGATGTTTGTTGCAATGTCATTTTCAAAGAAAAACCCTGTGTTTTTCACAGCTCCGTCAATTACGTAATAGCTTTTGCAATAACCTTTATCAATATAAAAGAGCGAATTGCAAACTTGTCCTTCTTTCAGTAAAAGCTCGTTTTTCTTAAACGCTTTTTTAGTCAATGCAAATTGCAGCAGCTCCCAACTCCCGTCAGAAAAAGCTGTCAACGAATGAATGTATTTTAAAAGATTGTTCATTTGTTTCTACGATTTCTGCAAAATGGCGCGCAATGGGTTTCAGCCTGGCGGTCGGGCAGTAATTTGGAAAACGCCGGCCAACAGGCAAAGCCAGGTAAAGATACAAATGTTGATGTAGTGTTCATGTTCATTTCACAACAACACCTGGATGAAAACTCATGAACGCCTGATAATCAACAAATTGCATTTTGTATAATTTTCATTAAGATGTATATTGTTCTTTATCAGCCAATTACATATTTGAAATGAACGCTAAATGAACACATCGTGAACGCTTGGCAACCTACAAAAGGACGAGACAAAACGTGTTGGAAACTATTTGGTTTCTATTAGCCCCCCGCAGGGTCTGTCGCAGATTTAAGTTAACCCATAAAATGAGGATTTTACCAGTCGTTCCTACGGAACGCACTTGCGGGTATTCTTTTTTTTCTACCGACCAGCCATCCCGATGGGATGAAGTTCAAAAAAACGTCCTGTAAGGACGTCTGGT
>DATCES010000165.1:0-2271 GCA_036509935.1 Mucilaginibacter sp. | reverse complement strand
TTTTCGAAAATGCCGGAATTGAAATTCCCAAACGGTTAGCAATATCTTCCTGGCTCCAGCCGCGTTGATGACGGAAGGCCCGGATATTTTTACCAACCGGGTTATTGGTTTTCTTTTTTAAGTTTTCAATCATGGTGTTTTGTCCTCTCAATAGTTTTTTAAATTAATTAAGGCGCTAATGAAACGTCAAATTTTATGCCATTATTAATTAATGGGCAAAAAACACTTGCGGGACAATTAATTAATATAATCTCAAAATAAATGGGGAATATTTTACACGGATAATGGGCGGTTTTTTTCCATATAATTAAATAATACGCAATTTTGCAAATTTTAAAAGCAATTGTTTTTGCCCGATTTCTTTAAAAAAAATGGTAGCTTTTACATCTGGTTTTTTGCCTTCCGTGCTTATTACCTTTCCAAATCCAAACCGTTCATGCTCAACTTCCATACCAACCTGCAGGTTTGAAGTATCCGATGGGGCAAAACCTGGCGATGGGACATGGGCTTTAGCCAATATAGAAGTAGTTTTTACTGCCTGAGGTTTGGGTTTCGAAAAAGTGTCGCCGCGTTTGCCCCATTCACTGCGTTCATCATCAAAAAACGGGTTATTGCCGGTTACAGGTTTTGCTGTAAAATCAAGTTCCAGGTACTGGGCGTCAATTTCATCCAGGAAGCGGCTTGGCTCGCAACTTATAAGCGTACCAAACTTAAAACGCGATGTAGCATAACTTAAAGTTAATTTGTTTTCGGCGCGGGTGGTTGCCACATAAAACAAACGCCGTTCTTCTTCCAGGTCGCTGCGCGAATTAAGCGACATTTGCGAAGGGAACAGGTTCTCTTCTAACCCAACCACATATACCTGCGGAAATTCAAGCCCTTTAGAAGAGTGGATGGTCATTAACGAAACGGTGTCGGCATCGGGGTTACTATCCTTATCGTCGTTAGTCAGCAATGCAATATCCTGCATAAAAACATCCAGGCCCTTTTCTTCAATGTCTTCCCTTTCCGAGAATTCTTTGATCCCGTTCAGCAATTCCTGTATATTTTCGTAGCGGTTAAGCCCCTCAACTGATTTATCTTCATACAGGTCCTTCAATAAACCCGAGTGCTGGGCAATATATAAGGCCGACTCATAAGCCGTTTGGTTTTTAGTGATTACCTGGAAACTCTGGATCAGCGTGGCAAACACGCCTACAGAAGCAGAGGTACGCCCATCCAGGTATTTTGAGGGATCAACAATCACTTCCCAAGGCGTTATCTTATGCTGGTCAGCGCTCACAATAACACGGTCAAGTGTGGTGTCGCCAATACCCCGGCGTGGATAGTTAATCACGCGTTTTAGCGCTTCCTCATCGCTTGGGTTAAAGGTAAGCCTGAAATAAGCGATAAGGTCTTTTATTTCCTTACGCTGGTAAAATGACAGGCCCCCGTATATTTTATAAGGGGTCCCCAGTTTCCGCAACGCTTCTTCCATCGAGCGCGATTGGGCGTTGGTACGGTAAAGGATA
This sequence comes from Mucilaginibacter sp., assembly GCA_036509935.1. Taxonomy (GTDB): domain Bacteria; phylum Bacteroidota; class Bacteroidia; order Sphingobacteriales; family Sphingobacteriaceae; genus Mucilaginibacter. Next base: position 760 of record DATCES010000165.1, on the reverse strand, counting down.
GCGAAATCGTGCCAGTTTAAGCCTTTTGTTGTCCGTTCCTGCATAATGGCCCCGGCAACTAACTTCCCTTCTTCATTATCGCTGAAAGCGCGCATCACTTTAATCTTGTCGCCGGCCTCTTTTTCCGAAAAAACGTGCTTTTTAAGCTGTTCCTTGTTATTGGCGATGATGCTGTTGGCAACGTTTACAATGTTTTGGGTTGAACGGTAGTTTTGCTCCAGTTTAAATATTTTCAGATCGGGGTAATCCTTCTCAAAGTTGAGGATGTTTTGGATATTGGCCCCCCTGAAAGCGTAAATGCTCTGGGCATCATCGCCAACCACACAAATGTTTTCATTAACAGCCGCCAGTTTTTTCACGATCAGGTATTGCGAAAAATTGGTATCCTGGTACTCATCAACCATCAGGAATTTGAATTTGTGCTGGTATTTGTTCAGCACATCAGGGTGCAGTTTAAGCAGTTCGTTTGTTTTAAAAAGCAGGTCGTCAAAATCCATGGCCCCGGCCCGGTAGCAACGGCTTACATAATTCTGGTAAATGGTACCCAGCATGCCCCTGCCCGATGAAAGGTCATCCGCCTGTATCTGTTCGTTTTGCTGGTATTCCTGCCAGCTTACCAGGTTGTTTTTAGCCGCCGATATGCGGTTATGTACAAAATTTGGGTTATACAGTTTGTCGTCAAGGTTCATTTCCTTTAAAATGGCCCGCAGCACGCTTTTACTGTCATCGGTATCGTAAATGGTAAAATTGTTGGGGTAAC
>DATCES010000164.1:0-5030 GCA_036509935.1 Mucilaginibacter sp. | reverse complement strand
GTGAAAAACCTGCATACACATAAAGGTTCCCCACACCGTCACGATCAGCCTTCGCCAATACGGAATTTTCTGCATTCAAATCCTTCCCAACTGCCAGCCCCGCAAGTTCTGATGCATCAGTAAAGTTCAGGGTGCCCAGCAAACCCTTTCCTTTTGTGTCATAAGCTACCTGGTCTTCTTCGCTTATGGTAAAAGCAACGTGGCCGGCCATCAATTCCGGCACATTGAGGTCATCGCTTCCTGTAGCATACGCCGGTGAAAGTTTCATCAGCTTATGGAACTGTCGTATATATGGTAACGCCTTGCCAGGTTGGTTTGCATGCAAAAATGATATGGCCTGTTGATACGCTATTTTTGCCGCCGCAGAAAAATCAGGCGCTATTTTTTTTACACTTTCCAGGATAAAAAGAGAAGAATCCGTTTGGTTGTTGCCGGTAAGCAGTTCCGCCAGTTGCAGCCGGGGAACGATATTGGCAGGCGCCAGGTTTAATACCTCCATCAAATAATGTTTCTTCCATGTCAAATCCGAGTCGGCAGGCCCCAAATCAGCCAGTTTATACCAGGCTTTCACATTTTTGGGGTCTTTATCCAGCACTTCCTTTAGTTCGCGTACAGCGCCACCCTTATCATTTTTTTGAATATAAACTTCCGCTAAAATCAATCTTAAATCTAAATTGTCCGGTTTAATTTTTAATGCTGCTTTTGCCTGGCTTTCAGCCGCAGCATAATTCTTCCGCAGGAGATAGAGCCGGGCCAGGCCTGCATAGTTTGAATAATCACCAGGGGCAACCTGTATTGCCTTTAAAAATGAAGCTTCCGCCTCGTTAAAGTGATTTTGTGTCAGGTATAGCAGGGCCTGTTCCCTGGGGGGCATTTTGTCTTGCCCGCCTGTATTTTCCGGTTTACTGCCGCATCCGGCAAATACCATCGCCAGAATAATCAGGTAAGCTAAAAGTGTGCTTAAACACGTCCTTTGGGGATGAAAAGATGTAAACATCCTGGGTATGGCGGGGAGGTCGTTCTTCATTAGGAAGGCTAAGTTAAAGATTATCTGATGGTATTGAAATTGAACTGTAAAATTAACGCTGTTAATACTGTAAAGGAAGGACAAACCTATTTAATTTTTTTATCCCGCAGGCGTTTTCCAACATCATTTCCCATCCTTTCATCATGTACCTTAGCTCAAAAGCTATCTACAGACGTTCCCTTTGATCCTGTTTTTAATACGGCGATGCCGAATTTATCAAACAGCAAACGAAAATATTGAACTGTTAACCAATTTAGATTTGCTATGAACAAAAAATAGTGCAATTGTTTCGCCCGGCACCGGATAAATAAGCCATAAAGTGATGCTAATCATTTTTTTACATGTACCAGCCCTATACCTTCGACAACATAATGACTGACCTCATTAATTGTTGATAATCCAATAACCATTAACCTATTTCTATGGCTACACAACTACTTAACCACAAGTCGGGCGGTCTATTACCTGCCCGCTCCATTTTACCCTGGCATATTGCTCCAACAGCTGTCAGGCTGCCTGACACCCGTTATTTTAGTCCGTTAAACAACAATACCGGCTATTTATTCAATAACGCCGTCAATCATTCAGCCAGAGAATGAAACGGGGTTGATCAACCTTTTGCAACTTCTGGGGTATCCTGCCATTATTGGTTCAGGACGCTTGCATTACCTTGCTTTGGTGATTTTAGTCTAACGGAGTGGCAATATATTAAAGACAAAAGAGTCCTTTTTTTTACAGTTAAAAATAAAAAACGCTTATATTATGGAATCGAATAAAGAAAAATGGCATAGCCGTTTAACTATTTGGGTGGTCTGTATTTTGTTTTTCGAACTGATTTCCGGGTTGGTGATCTACCTGGTTTCTTTCAGTGTAACTACCCAGGCCCTCGTTATTATGCATACAGCGGTAGGGCTGGCCGCAGTGATACCTTATATCATTTACCAAATCCGGCATTGGTTATCGTATCGAAAAAACAAGCTGAACCAGCATAAACTCATCGGTTATATCGCAATGGTAACCGCAGCTGCGGCGGCCATAACCGGCCTTCTGTTAACTTACGAAGCTGTGTTTTTAACCCGAATAAATTATTTATGGGACCAGGTTCATATTGTTGCAACATTTGCCTTTCTGTTAGCGGTGGTACCCCATATCGGATTATTAATTATCCGTGACTTTAGAGCTATTAAAGACAAACAAGCAAATTCCCTTATAAAGGCGGAAAAAACATTTGGCTTCCGTGTGCTGTTTTTGACCGCTATATTGATGGCCTTCGTTGGCCTTTTTATTTATGCCTATAACCCGATTGAGTTTCACAATAATTTCCCGGCAGATTACCAGTTTATTTATGGCAAGAACAAGCCGTTTGAACCCAGCCTTGCCACCACAAGCAACGGGGGCGCTATTGATGCCCGGCTTTTGGGCAATTCGAAATCCTGTACGACAAATGGTTGTCATACCAATATAGGCCACGAATGGGAAGCCAATGCCCATCGGTATGCTGCCATGGATCCGGCTTTTCGCGTAGTTCAGCACGCCATGGCCGTTGAAAAAGGTCCTGCATCTACACGGTATTGCGGGGGGTGCCACGATCCTATTTCCCTTTTATCCGGTTCAAAGAACCTGGATGACACTAAGCTCACAAATCCCCTGGGAATGGATGAAGGCGTATCCTGTGTAAGTTGCCATTCTATGACAAAAGTCGATGTTAAGGGGAATGCGCAGTACCAGATTACTAAACGGGTTCCTTATATGTTTGAGATGGAAAAAGGAAAAACAGCTAAATTCATGAGCGATTTTATGATCCGTGCCTATCCAAAGTACCATGTTTCGAGTTTCAACAAAACAATTTTAAAAACGCCTGAATTCTGTGGTTCATGTCATAAACAATTTATTGATAAACAAGTAAACGGCGTGGGAACGGTACAATTACAAAATCAATATGACAGTTGGCGGAAAAGTCACTGGGATCATCCGGGGATGGCTACGAAAACGATTGAGTGCCGCGAATGCCACATGCCGCTGAATTCTACATTTGATCCGGCTAACGGAGATTTAGCCGATTACAACAGAACCGCGAATGATAATATGCACAGAAGCCATCGGTTTCTTGGGGGTAACCAGCTCATGCCAACCTTGTTGAAACTGCCGGGTGGAGCAAAACAAGTAGAATTGATAGATAAATGGCTGAAGGGAGAAATACAGATTCCTGAAATTAAAAATAAATGGCATCATGGCCCGGTCCTTCCCCTGCAATTACAAACTCCCGACACCATCAAGGCCGGGCAGGGTGTAGGGATAGACGTGACCATCACAAATAATAAATCAGGCCATCATTTTCCTACCGGTCCGCTCGACCTGATACAGGCCTGGGTTAAGGTAACCGTAAAAGACGGTTATGGTAATGTAGTTTATTCTTCCGGTGTTCTGGATAAGCAGCACTTCATCCCGCCGGGATCAATTATCTATCGCGCTCAGCCCGTTGATCAGTTCGGGAGCGATGTAGACAATCATCATTTGTGGAACCTGGTCGGCATAAAATTCAGCCGGGCACTTTATCCCGGGTTCAGTGATCAGTTAAAATATAATTTCACTTATAAACCCGTAACAAAAGGTCATACTCAGGTTAACGATACGTTGTATGTTAATGCTGAATTGTGTTACAGGAAATTCAACCAGTTTGTGCTTAACCGGTTTTTCTCTGATGGCGGTAAAATAGATATCACTGCTCCGGTGACTATTTTATCCGGTGATCAAAAGAAGATAATCGTTAAAAAATCAATTTCCACCCATTCATAACAATATGCCAATTTCAAAGAGAAAACGATCCATTTATATAACAAGCCTGGTGGCAACTGTACTGGGCCTGGCATTAATTTTCTTTTTTTTCGGGAAGGAAAAGGGAAAGCATTATAGTCCGGGAGAACATGTAGAAGGTGTAACAGCAGAACTATGGAAGGCTGTTCCCAAGAATCATCCTGATGTAACCTTTACCGATATTACGAAGATGGCTGGTATCCATTTCACACACTTTAACGGACAACGAACCACACAATTGCCGGAAGATATGGGATCGGGTGCGGCATGGATTGACTACGACCAGGATGGCAATGATGACTTATTTATAGTTAATGAAGCCGGCCCTTTGACAATGACGCCGGCTCAGGTTAAAAAATCACCGGCTCATTGTCAGCTTTATCACAATAACGGCAACGGAACATTTACTGACGTTACTGCTAAAGCCGGGATAAATTTCCGGGGATGGGGAATGGGGGTTGCCGTTGGCGATATTGATAACGATGGTTATCCCGATATTTTTATCACCGCTTACGGTAAGAATATATTTTATCATAACAATAGAAACGGCACTTTCACCGATGAGACCCAAAAAGCCGGATTGGGCGGACGGGCAGGCTTCTGGACTGGCGCCAGTTGGGGCGATTACGACAGGGACAGCTTTTTGGATTTGTATGTTTGCGGTTATGTGAAGTATAAGCAATTAAATAAGCAGCCAATTGTACCCAGGGGAAATAATGCCGAACCCGCGGGTATTAATCCTTTGTCATTCCCACCGCAACGCAACTTACTATATCACAACAACCGGAATGGGACATTTACGGAGGTAGCCATTCCGGCGGGGGTGGCCGATCCTACTGGAAAAAGCCTCTCGGCATCATGGTGCGATCTTAATAATGATGGTTGGCCCGATTTGTATGTCGCCAATGATGTGGGCAGTAATGCGCTGTATCTTAATAAGGGAGACGGAACCTTCGTTGATGCGAGTTACTTTGCCCACGTAGCTGATTATCGCAGTTCCATGGGCCTGGCCATTGGCGATTGGGACAACGATGGGGATATGGATTTGTTTGTAACACACTGGCTTGCCGAAGAAAATGCTTTCTACGTTAATAAGCTTACTACGATGAGTAAAAAGCAAAATGGTGGCCCGCCGCTTATGTTTGAGGATAAGGCGGAAAAGGTTGGTCTCGGCCAGGTTTCATTAGAT
>DATCES010000163.1:0-2398 GCA_036509935.1 Mucilaginibacter sp. | reverse complement strand
CGCAAAGATTACTTTAGGGATGTGATGTGGCCAGAAATGCTGAACTCGCCCTTAAAAACCAGGGGGCAGTATGTTTACAGTGATTTGAGCATGTGCTTTATGCAGCAAATAATTGAAACGCTTACGGCAACCCCCGAGAATGTATATGTGCAACAACATTTATATAAGCCCCTGGGTATGCAAAGTGCCGGCTTTTTGCCGCTTTACCGCTTTTCGCCAGACCGCATACCGCCAACAGAGAATGATGAAGTTTATCGCCTTGCATTGCTGGATGGTTACGTGCACGACCCTACGGCGGCGCTGATGGGGGGCGTTGCCGGCCATGCGGGCTTGTTTGCCGATGCCAACGACCTGGCTATATTATACCAGATGATATTAAACAGGGGTACTTATGGGGGGGTGCAATATATTAAACCGGAAACGGTGGACCTTTTTACTGCCAAACAATCGGATGTAAGCCGGCGTGGTTTAGGCTTTGACCGCTGGGATCCCGTTGCCGACCATCATTATCCATCAGAGTTGGCATCCCCTCAAACTTATGGGCATACCGGCTTTACAGGAACCTGTGTTTGGGTGGATCCAAAGTATAACCTTGTTTATATATTTTTATCAAACCGGGTTAACCCGGTGCTCAGCAGTAAGCTATCCAGCCTGAACATCAGGCCAAGGATACAGGATGTAGTTTATCAGGCGATACAGAAAGGGATGTGAATTTCGGATTTCGTCCGCCAACTGGCGGATCGATTTCGGAATTATAGCTCTCGCCGTTGTTGGAGTTGTCTCCAACAACATGGACTGTTTTTGAAGCGGGGATTTGCGAAGCGGCATTGTACTTCATTTTAACATATCGGTACTTGTTGGTGACAACACCAACAAGGGCGTAAAAATTACATCTGCTCGCCGTTATTGGTTTGTCTCCAGCAACATGGACTGTTTTTATAGCGGGGATTTGCGAAACGGCATTGTACGTCATTTTAACATATCGGTACTTGTTGGTGACAACAGGAGACTATATACGTGTTAGACCATTTTAGTCTTTCAATAACGAAGCATTAACTTTTATCAATTCCTTACATTTATTAGATATACTGTCTTGAACACCAGTTGGGACATTATGAGATATTCCTTTGGGATATGTTTCTTTTAAGCCCTTAACATAACATTCGCAATAATATCGTCTCGTTTTTTCATTTGAGGATTTGAGAACTGGAGAATTATAGACAGCCATTGTAACCACAGCTAAGTTTGATCTGAATACGTTAAATTTGTATTATCGAAACAGTAATAGCAAAACCTGCAAACAAGGAACAATTAGCTGCCTTGAAAGCTATTATGAAGGCATTGAAGGTTGATTTTACCACCGAAAAAAGCCCTTATACCCCTGAATTTTTAGCCAAAATCGATAGGGCGGAAGTACAAATAAAAAGTGGCAAATACCGTAAAATTACACCTTCCGATATATGGAAATAAGGCTAATTGAGGCGTTATGAAAATATGCCATCCGCACAAATATTAGGTAGAATTTTATTCCAAAGTGATCTGCCTCCTGATGCTTTCTTCTAACGAGATAAAAGTTTCCGTGCGTTGAATACCTGTTACACCTTGTATCTGCTCATTTAATACTTCGCGTAAATGCGTGGTATCATGGCATACAATTTTCGCAAAAATGCTATAGCTGCCCGTGGTATAATGCAATTCAACAATCTCTTTCACCGTTTTTAGCTGCTTCACAGCATCGTTGTATTGCGAGCCCTTTTCCAGGAATATCCCCAAAAAAGCAGTTATATCATAACCTAATTTCTGCGGGTCAACTTCCAGGCTGGCGCCTTTTATCACGCCCATTTCTTCCAGCTTTTTCATCCGTACATGGATAGTTCCGCCGGAAACTATCAACTCTTTGGCAATCTCGGTGTACGGAGTGGTCGCATTTTTCATTAATATAGATAAAATCTGGATGTCGAGATTATCAATTTCTAAATTTTGAGCTTTTCTGTGGGACATAAATTCGAATTATTATATTAATATACAATAATAATTAAAATCTGATAAAAATACAAATATTTTGTTGAAATATTTGCAATGAATAGATAGTCCTGTTAGATTTGTATCAAGCGAATGACAAAAGCTTAGCGTTCTTTTAAAATAAAAAACATTGTTGGGTGGTGAAATTTTAGGCAGACACACCTCCTTGTCGCGGTGGCGGAGAATATGGGAAACCCGAAGCGGGCTAACCACTCTGTGAAGGTTCGAATCCTTCCCCAACAGCTTTTAAGTCGCAAGTTGAAATTAACAAGTTCAAAGTCGTGAAAAACTGCCAACTGTTTATTATCAACTGAAAACTTATTACAATCCTGTAGGATGGTGAAATTTTAGGCAGACACACCTCCTTGTCGCGGTG
>DATCES010000162.1:0-3161 GCA_036509935.1 Mucilaginibacter sp. | reverse complement strand
TACAGCCTGCCGCAAAGCCCTGATAGCCTTTACAAATATGGGTTAAACAGGTATTTATCTGTATTTAAAAAATACCATACTGATTCGGCGCAATTTAAAAAAAGCCTTAAATATTATACCACACAGCCGGATGAATTGGAAGCCATGTACGACCAGGTGCTGGCTAATCTTAAACAGAAAACAGATTCCCTGAATAAATTACAACAAAAACAATACAATGCTATACCCAAAAAATAGTGTTGATAAGCTGGGTTTTACCGAGGTAAAGGAATTAATTAAAGTGCATTGCCTGAGCGGGATGGGTAGGCAAATGGTGGATAAAATCCAGGTAATGGATAACTACGACCTGATCCATAAGTTTCTGTGCCAGGCCAGGGAGTTTAAAAATATACTGGAGAACGATACCCCATTACCTATCCATCATTTTTTTGATATAAAAACGCTGGCCAATAAAACAAGGATTGAGGGTGTATTTTTAAGTGAAGAAGAATTTTACCAGGTACAGGCATCATTAACCACTGTTTTTGCTGTGATTGCCTATTTTAACGAACGCGCGGGCCAATACCCCAACCTGGAAGCCTTATTTGAACACCTGCCCATTGAAAAATCGATCCTCAAAAAAATAGACCTGGTTATTGATCAAAAAGGCAAGATAAGGCCAAACGCTTCGCGCGGATTACTGGATATTACATCAGCCATTGCCAGGGCTGAACAAGAGGCGCGTAAAAAAATAGACCAGGTATTTAAAAACGCTGCAGGTAACGGCTGGACAGCCGATGGGTCATTAACCATACGGGACGGTAGGCTGTGTATCCCATTATTAGCCGAAAATAAGCGTAAACTAAAAGGCTTTATTCACGATGAATCTTCATCAGGCCAAACGGTTTACCTGGAGCCCGAAGAAGTTTTTACGTTAAATAACAAAATCCGTGACCTTGAATTTGAGCGCAGGCGCGAAATTGTGAAAATATTAACCCTTTTAACTGACGATTTAAGGCCTTACGCGCCACTTTTGCTATCCTACCACAGCCTGCTAACCAAACTTGATTTTGTGAGGGCCAAAGCCCTTTTTGCCATTGATATTGAAGGCGAAATGCCCGAAGTAGTAAATGAAGCAAAGTTAAAACTAACAAATGCACGTCACCCACTTTTATATTTAAATTTTAAGAAGGAACAAAAAACGGTTGTGCCGCTAAATGTGCAGATTGACGAGCGAAAAAGGATCATTGTGGTATCGGGCCCCAATGCTGGCGGAAAATCGGTTTGTATGAAAACGGTGGGGCTTTTGCAAATGATGGTGCAGGCAGGTTTGCTGATATCCGCTTCGCAAACAAGTGTTGTCGGGGTTTTCAGGCAGCTATTTGTGGATATCGGGGATGATCAGTCTATTGAAAGTGATTTGAGCACTTATAGCGCCCACCTATCAAAAATGAAAGAATTTGTGGAGCAGGCTAATGCTAAAACATTAATATTGATAGATGAATTTGGTACAGGCACCGACCCGCAATTTGGCGGCCCTATAGCCGAAGCGGTACTGGAATCGTTAAATCATAAAAAAGTAAAAGGAATGGTGACTACCCACTACTCAAACCTTAAAATTTTTGCAAGCCATACCGAGGGGATTGAGAATGCATCTATGCTTTTTAATAACGTGGCAATGCAGCCGCTTTATATGCTGGAAGTTGGGAAACCCGGTAGCTCCTACGCTTTTGAGATCGCTCAAAAGATTGGCCTGCCGCAAAATGTACTTAACCTTGCGAAAAACAAGGTAAGCGCAGGGCAAAAAAAGGTAGATACCTTATTGGTTGACCTTGAAAGGGAGAAAAAAGAAATTTTTGATACCAAAATAAAATTAGAGAAACAGCAAAGACAGGTTAACGAGCTGCTGGCCGAAAATGAAAAGCTAAAAAGCTACCTCGAGGAAAATAAAAAGGCGCTGATAAAAGATGCGAAGGAGCAGGCGAAAAACATTATTTTAAATGCCAACAAACTGGTTGAAAACACCATATCTGAAATCAGGAGCAGCCACGCGGATAAAGAAAAAACCCGTAGCCTGCGCGAAAACTTAAATACCGAGTTGCAGAAAAATACGGTTAAACCCGCAATAGTTAAACCATTACCGGATGACGAAGAACTAAAACCCGGCGATTGGGTAAAACTTATTGACAGTGAAACCAGCGGCCAGGTAATGGAAATTATAAAAGACAACGTAGTAATAGCTATCGGAGATATACGCACTGTTGCCAAGAAGAAACGTGTGATAAAAGTATGCAAATCAACCGTTCCAAAGGAAATCAGAAAAAGCTATAACAGCCAAACCGGCGACATTGCAAGTTTTAGCCCCGAAATTGATGTGCGGGGCCAGCGTACTGAAGATGCTTTAGGCAACATTGAGCGCTTATTTGACCGCGCATTGATGATGGGTTTTGGCAATTTAAAGATCATCCACGGCAAAGGCGATGGCATATTGCGCAAAATGATACGCCAATACCTTAAAAAATACGAACAGGTTGACCGCATGGAAGATGAACATGCCGATAGGGGCGGGGATGGGATAACTTATGTATATTTGAAATAAAAAAACAAATAAAAACTATGTCATTGCGTTATAAATATGTTATTTGTTGCCTTTCAATCGCATTCAGCATTGATTGCACTGCCCAATCAATTATTAAAGCCAATGACCCGCATATCCGTTATGAGGGCCGTATTGCTATGACCGATTCCACTGCTGAACTATCCTGGCCGGGCAGCTCTATAACTGTCAATTTTAGCGGTACGCGCATCAGGGCGGTATTAGCCGATGAAAGATCGGATAATAACTACGATGTAATTATTGATAATAAGGTTGTTAGCGTCCTTCACCCGCTTCAAATGAAGAAAGAATATGTACTTGTTGCGGGGTTACATCCGGGCAAACATACACTTGAGTTATTTAAACGCACCGAAAGCAATATGGGTAAAACCTGGTTTTACCGGTTTGGGCTTGCAAAAGGTGCCAAAATTTTGCCGCCACCACCTTTACAAAAGCGCAAAATGGAATTTTTCGGAAACTCCATTACCTGCGGATACGCCGATGAAGATACTACGGGGAAAGACAGGGGGACAAGCCTTTATGAAAATGGCTATTTAAGCTATGCGGCTATTACTGCCCGTCATTT
>DATCES010000161.1:0-3424 GCA_036509935.1 Mucilaginibacter sp. | reverse complement strand
ATCCACTCCCTGGTTTCGTGTATGTTTTTTCCGGTTGACAGGTCCATAATAGTATCTGCCCCCCAACGGCAGGCCCAAACCGCCTTTTCAACTTCTTCCTCAATACTTGAAGTAACCGCAGAGTTGCCGATGTTGGCATTGATCTTTACCAAAAAATTCCGCCCGATAATCATCGGCTCAATCTCCGGATGGTTGATATTGGAAGGAATTACCGCGCGCCCGGCTGCCACTTCCTGGCGTACAAATTCGGGTGTGATGTAACCTTTAGGGGTATTGGCGCCAAAACTTTGACCAGGATGTTGGTGGGACATGACATCGTATTGGCCATTTAACTGCTCTTTTAAAACGTCTATGCGTTGGTTTTCCCGGATAGCGATATACTCCATTTCGGGCGTGATAATCCCTTTCCTGGCATAATGCATCTGCGATACATTCATTCCAGGCTTAGCCTTATAAGGTTTGCTAATATGGTTGAACCTTAACTTATCCAGATTTTTATCCCTGGCCCGCTGGTCCCCATATTCAGACGAGACATGTTCCAATTGCTCTACATCCTTACGGTCAACTATCCATTGCTCACGCAGTCGCGGCAACCCGTTTTTTACATCAATTTCAATATTGGGGTCAGTATAAGGGCCACTGGTATCATAAATTGTCACCGGTGCATTGTGTTCGGTTTCCCCAAACCGCCCATGCAATTTAGTTTCGTTCAGGTGTACCTCGCGCATGGCAACTTGAATTTTATGTATCTGTCCGCTTACAAATACTTTGCGTGATGCCGGAAATGGTGCCTGGCTGATCACGTTTTCGTTCGGAATTTTTTCAATTTTCATATTTTTCTTATATTTTATCCACCCTGCGTTGCTTTAATTATAGTAATGGTGTCACCTGGTTTCAACAGATGGTGCCCCCAGTCGTTTTTTGAAATAATTTCCTGGTTAACCGCTATAGCGATGCCCGTACCTATCTGTTGAAATACAGTGTTAAGCATTTGCTGCAGGGAGCAAACATCGGATACAGAATAAGTTTGTTTATTTACGGTAACTTCCATCCTATTTAATGATTAAACAATTAGGAATGACCCGTTCAAGAAAAAACAGCAGCTACGCCGCTATACTTTTTCCTTCGGCAGTACTAACTGCATCAGGTTCAAAGGGTATTTCTCAGCGCAAGGCACCCCTAAAGTTTTTTGTAAATGTATAGAAAACTATTGCCAAATTATTTCAATTTTTATTTTTTTTGCCGTTGGGTTTAAATTCTGGCCAGTAGGCAACTACCTGCATCCCGCAATCAACAAATCGCTAAATCCCGGTCAATCAACTCAATTCCCGCAAGATATCGGCAACCAGGTCAGCTTCGTATCCCCTGGTTAAAGCATATTGCCGCAATTTGTAATTACGTTTGTATGGCGTTTTTTCGGTTACCAGGGCCGCTTTTTTTGCCAGTATTTTTTGCAGCATTATTAAATAATCATCACCGGGTATAGTTTGCAGCGCCTTTTTTATCAAAACATCAGACACTTTTTTAAATTTCAGGCCCTGTTTAATTTTGATCTTCCCCCACCCTTTCTGGTTAAATTTTCCCTGCGTATATGCTATTGCAAAACGTTCTTCATTCAAAAAGTTTTCAGTTATCAGCCTGCTTATGGTGCCTTCAACCATGTCCCGGTGAAGGCCCCATTCATATAATTTATCCCTTACTTCCTGCTGCGAGCGTTCCTGGTAAGCGCAAAAATTTTCCGCTTTGGCATTCGCGGCCTTTTCATCCAGGTTTATTTTTGTTATCGGCGCATCCATTAAAACCAAAATTCGTTAAAAATTCTTCTATTCACATAAATATAAGCAAATTCGTGCCATGCCCGGCAATCAATACCATATATCAGAAATTCAGCGGATAATTAAAGCCGACGGCGCTATTGTTAATGATTATAACATCAGCACCCTGCTTACCGATAGCCGCCGTATCACCAACCCGGCGGGAGGCTTATTTTTCGCTCTCAGCGGCAGGCGCAATGGCCACGAGTTTATAGCAGGGGCTTATGCTGCCGGTGTTCGCAACTTTGTTATTAAACAAGGGCTGGGACTCATCATGCCCGAAGCTAATTTTTTAATGGTGGCCGATGTGCTTACCGCTTTGCAAACATTGGCCGCTTATCACCGCAGCAGTTTTAACCTGGAGGTGATTGGTATTACAGGCAGCAATGGCAAAACCATTGTTAAAGAATGGCTGTACCAGTTGATGTGCGCCGATAAAAACATTGTGCGCAACCCCAAAAGCTATAATTCGCAAATTGGCGTGCCGCTTTCGGTATGGCACATCAATGAAAAAAACAACATGGGCATTTTTGAAGCCGGCATATCAACAATCGGCGAAATGGACAGGCTGGAAGCAATTATAAAACCCACTATCGGCGTTTTAACCCATATTGGGCCGGCGCATGATGAGGGTTTTGAAAACCGCGAACAGAAGGTGCTTGAAAAACTGAAGCTGTTTAAAAACTGTCGGCTGCTGATCCTTAACTACGAACAATTGACCGGTTACCAGGATGATATCAATGTGGAAAACTGTTTTACGTGGAGCACTAAATTTAAACAGGCCGACCTCTATGTTTTTAGCCGGACGGTGATAAGTAAAAACTTTTATTTGCGGGCCAGGTACAAGGGCAACGAAATTGAATCCCTGATCCCATTTTTAGATGAAGCGTCGGTTGAAAACGCAATTGTTTGCTGGGCTACCCTGCTTGCCCTGGGTTATAACGCTGTTGAGGCCGATAAACGGCTTGAGCATTTAAACCCGGTAAGCATGCGCCTGGAGCTTAAAACAGGTATAAATGATTGTTCGGTAATTGATGATTCCTATAATTCGGATATACAGTCGCTTGAGATAGCGCTCAACTTTTTAAACCTGCAAAATCAGCACGATAAAAAAACCCTTATACTGTCGGATATATTCCAATCAGGTTTACCTCCTGATGTTTTATACAAGCAGGTGGCGGCAATGGCCGGGGCAAAAAATATCGGCAAATTTATTGGCGTAGGCAAAGCGTTGATGGAACATAAAGATTATTTTGATGTGCCCGAAAAACACTTTTATACAGATACGCCTTCCATGCTGCAAAATATGCAGCCGCTAAATTTTAAAGAGGAAACTATCCTGATAAAAGGTTCGCGCAGCTTTGAATTTGAATTAATAAGCCGGGCGCTGGTACAAAAAGCCCACGAAACGGTGATGGAGATTAACCTGAATGCTTTGATCAATAACCTTAATTTTTACCGGGGCAAATTAAAGCCGGGCTTAAAGATGATGGCAATGGTAAAAGCGTTTTCGTATGGCAGCGGCACCTTCGAAGTTGCCAATATCCTGCAATACAATAAAGTTGATTACTTAGCCGTGGCATATATCGACGAAGGGGTTGCGTTGCGAA
>DATCES010000160.1:0-2146 GCA_036509935.1 Mucilaginibacter sp. | reverse complement strand
ATGGAGTTGCTTGATTTTACAGGCACACCAATTACAGGCAAATGCGTTAATGATGCCACCATGCCCGGCAAATGCGCAGCGCCGCCGGCACCGGCAATAATTACTTTTAACCCCCGCCCGGCAGCTTCACGGGCATAACTGAACATGCGGTCGGGTGTGCGATGGGCTGATACTACAGTAATCTCATATTCAACATCAAGCTCTTTTAATACATCTGCAGCATCCTGCATAATGCCAAGGTCAGACTTGCTGCCCATTATAATACCTACTTTTGGCTGGCTCATAATAATTTTTTAATTTTTATTGCGAATATTCAGCAGGGCAGCCCTGGAAAAAATATGGCATGATGTTTTTTGTTAAAAGGTACAACTTCGTCAAAAAAACAGAACTTACTGTGGCAAAGTTAGTAAAAACAAGAAGGAAAAATCATTCTTTATTTCGCGCCCAACTTTCAGGGCTTTCATGTTTATGTTTCAACTTCGTATCTTTGCTTGTATGAATACTGCCGATCTGTTGCAACGCGCCTTGCGGTTTGATTTTTTAAGCCAGGATGAAGGGGTTTACCTCTATAAAAATGCATCAACGGCTGATTTGATGTACACAGCCAACGAACTGCGTAAAATACAGGTACCGCATGGTAAGGTTACCTGGCAAATAGACCGCAATGTAAACACAACAAATGTGTGCATTGCCAATTGCAAGTTCTGTAATTTTTTTCGCCGGCCAGGCCACGAAGACAGTTATATTACTGATATTGAAACGTATAAGCAAAAAATAGAAGAGACTTTTCGTTATGGTGGTGACCAACTGCTGTTACAGGGGGGCCATCATCCCGATTTAGGTTTAAAGTTTTATGCTGACACCTTCAGGCAGCTAAAAGAGTTATACCCAGCACTTAAACTCCACTCACTCGGTCCGCCCGAAATTGCGCATGTGGCCAAGCTGGAAGGAATGAGCCATATTGATGTATTACGGGAGTTGAAAGCCGCCGGGCTTGATTCGTTGCCAGGCGCCGGCGCAGAAATTCTGAACGACCGGGTCCGCAGGCTAATCAGCAAAGGAAAATGCGGGGGGCAGGAATGGCTTGATGTAATGCGGGCCGCTCACAAACTTAACCTGCCAAGTTCAGCTACTATGATGTTTGGCCATATTGAAACTATTGAAGAACGTTTTGAGCACTTGGTTTGGATACGCGAAGTACAGGCTGAGAAACCAGATGGCGCTTATGGTTTTGTGGCCTTTATACCCTGGCCATTTCAGGATGATGGCACCTTGCTGCGTAAAGTAAGGGGGATTACTAACACTGTTTCAGGCGATGAATACATCCGTATGATTGCGCTTAGCCGCATTATGCTGCCAAATATTAAAAATATACAAGCCTCGTGGTTAACTGTTGGCAAGCAGGTAGCGCAAATATGCCTTCACTCGGGCGCAAATGACTTTGGCTCTATAATGATCGAAGAAAATGTTGTTTCGGCCGCCGGGGCGCCCCACCGGTTTACCGCAAAAGGGATACAGGAATCAATAAAAGAAGCGGGTTTTGAACCCCAGCTGCGCACCCAAAAATACGAATGGCGTAAAATACCTGGACAAATTGAGGAACAGGTAATAAATTATTGAATGGGACCCGAAAGCCGGGATTTAGTGAATTCCGGTAGTATGCCTTTGTATTTCGATATTTGTATTTTTATTAACCCGTACCATTTCTTACTTTCGGGCTTTACTGACTTTCCCGACTTTACCACTCACACCACATGGAAGATATAGAACAATATATTGAAGCATTGATCTTTGTATCGGAGCAGAGTATGCGGCCTGAAGAAATTATCTATTGCCTGCAAGCGGCATTTAACCATGATTTTACTGAGGATGAAGTAAACAAGCATATTGGGCATATCGCCCAAAAATATCACGACAAGAAGTTTGCATTTGAATTAGTTAAACTTAACAATGGCTACCAGTTTTTAACAAAGAAACAATATCATGGGGCGATCAGTTTATTACAGGCGCAACGGGCAAAAAAGAAATTAAGCCAGGCTGCCCTCGAAACCCTTGCAATTATTGCTTACAAGCAACCCGTAACAAAACCTGAAGTTGAACAAATACGCGGCGTAAACTGTGATTATTCCATTCAAAAGCTCCTCGA
>DATCES010000159.1:0-5699 GCA_036509935.1 Mucilaginibacter sp. | reverse complement strand
ATGCCTAAAAAAATAGTGCTTTATTCGTTACAAACGTTTAGTACTACAGGCGGTATTCAGAAAATGACCCGCACGCTGGCCCATTCTTTATACCAGCTATCAAAACGCAATAAATGGGATTTTAAACTTTGGTCGGTATATGATTCAAATCATGATTTAATGCCGCAATATTTGCCTGCCGGAAACTTTAGGGGATTTGGCGTAAACCGGATTAAATTTGTTTTAAACACTATCCTTAATGCTAAAAAGCCGGATGTAATAATAATAAGCCATATTAATATGGCCATTATTGGGCTACTTATAAAAGCAATAAATCCCGGATGCAAGGTATGGCTTATAGCGCATGGGATTGAAGTTTGGCGCCCGCTATCCTTTTTAAAAAAGTCGTTTTTAAATCGCTGTGATAAAATTATTTGTGTAAGCAACTTCACAAAACAGCAAATGATAAACCTGCAACAGGCAGATGCATTAATATGTAAAGTATTAAATAATGCCGTTGATCCTTTTATGAAATTGCCCGTAACTTTTGTGAAACCGGGCCACTTGTTAAAGCGGTACAGGTTAAGCGGTGATGAGCCTGTACTATTTACCTTAACACGCCTGGCCTCGACAGAGCAATATAAAGGGCATGACCAGATAATAAAAGTAATCGGCAAATTAAGAATTAAATTCCCTGGTATAAAATATATCCTTTCAGGGCAGTATGATCATAAAGAAGAGATACGGATTCAAAAACTAATAACTGCCTGTAAGGTTGACGAACAGGTGATACTCACCGGCTTTGTTGACGAAACAGAACTTGCCGATCATTTTTTATTGGCCGACCTTTTTGTTTTACCAAGCAAAAAAGAAGGTTTTGGAATTGTATTTATTGAGGCATTAGCTTGCGGGCTGCCCGTAGTTTGCGGCAATTCCGATGGGAGCATTGACGCTATTTGCAACGGGGCTTTAGGTACTGCTATTAATGTGGATGACCTTGCCGAGTTGGAAACTGCCATTGCAGGAAATTTGAAAACACCCCTGACGGAAAATAAAAGACAATATCTTCAGGATCAATGCCTGCTGAATTTCAACGAAACTGACTATATGAATAAATTAGAGGAGCTGATTAACAATGAATAATTTGGCTGAAGAAGATTGGGATATTGAAATAACCCCCAAAAACACTTTGTTCGACCTGAAACTAAAAGATGTATGGCGCTACCGCGATTTACTGATATTATTAGTACGACGCGATTTTGTAGCATTTTATAAACAAACTGTTTTGGGGCCGCTTTGGTTTTTTATTCAGCCCTTAGCAACAATCCTGCTGTACAATTTTGTTTTCGCCAATATTGCTAAAATATCCACAGGTTCAATCCCGCCGCCAATATTTTATTTAGCCGGTACAATTATATGGAACTACTTTGCAGACTGCCTGACCAAGACATCAACCGTATTTAAAGATAATGCAGCCATGCTGGGTAAAGTTTACTTTCCGCGGCTGATTATGCCGTTAAGTATTGTTTTTTCAAATTTAATCAGGTTTGGGGTACAATTTATATTATTCGTATTAATGATGGTTATTTACGGCGTAAAGGGCTTTCCAATCCAGCCTAACTTCTATCTGTTGCTTTTCCCGTTTTTGATTGTAGTAATTGCCGCTTTGGGTTTAGGCCTCGGTATGATGATATCCGCCGTTACCACCAAATACCGCGATTTAAGTTTTGTGGTAAGCTTCGGTGTACCGCTGTTAATGTACACCACCACGGTAATATATCCTTTATCAACAGCCCAGGCAAAGTACCCGAAATACAGTTGGTTAATTGAGTACAACCCAATTACAATTGTGATAGAGGCCTTTAGGAAAGGTTTTTTAGGCGAAGGCAGCTTTAGCTGGGATTTGCTTGGTTACTGCCTGGCGATAACTGTAGCTATCCTGATAGCAGGCACGATTATATTTAATAAAGTTGAGAAAAATTTTGTCGACACAGTATAATGGCTAAAGTAATAAAGGTTGAAAATATTTCAAAAGCTTACCAGTTAGGGAATTTTGGCACGGGTACAATTTCGCGCGACCTGGAACGTTTTTGGGCCCGCATCCGTGGCAAAGAAGACCCCTTTTTAAAAATAGGGGAACTTAACGACCGCACAAAAAAAGGGGAAAGCGATATCGTATGGAGTTTAAAAGATATTAATTTTGAAGTAGAACAGGGGGACGCTGTTGGCATTATCGGGCGCAATGGCGCTGGGAAAAGCACTTTGTTAAAAATTTTGAGCAGGGTAACTTCCCCTACTTCAGGATCGGTAAAAGCAAAAGGGCGTATTGCCAGTTTACTTGAAGTGGGAACCGGGTTCCACCCTGACTTGAGCGGGCGCGAAAACATTTATCTTAATGGCGCCATATTAGGTATGCGCAAGGCCGAGATCAAACGTAAGTTTGATGAAATAGTTGATTTTGCCGGCGTGGAACGATACATAGATACCCCGGTAAAACGGTACTCATCAGGTATGTACGTACGCCTGGCTTTTGCCGTGGCTGCACACCTTGAAGCCGAAATATTAGTTGTTGATGAAGTGCTGGCCGTTGGCGATGCTGAATTTCAGAAAAAGTGCCTGGGAAAAATGGGCGATGTGAGTAAAGGTGAAGGCAGAACGGTTTTGTTTGTAAGCCATAATATGGGGAGTATAAGGCAATTATGTGATAAGGGTATGTTATTAAGCAATGGCGAAATAGCATTTAATGGCGGTACGGAGACTACTATTAAAAATTACATGAGCAATTCCATTACAAGCAAATCAGGAATAACTGCGATCGGCACATTAAAAGATATCATAAAAATCAGTGCCGTCGCTGTTAATAATACACCATTGGATGTAGCCATTATGCCAAAGGACGAGATTGAAATTTGTATCAAGTACGAATGCCATAAATACCTCAAGGATTTCAGAATGTCGTTTACCGTGCTAAAAAACGGGATAACGGTTTTAACAATGCAGGACCTGGAAGAGTGTAAACCCATAGAACCGGGCTTATACCAATCAAAAATAATAATTAAGAATTATTTTCTGAGGCCTGGGGCTTACACACTTTCCGTAGGCGGGCATAATACAAATCATACCAACTACTCCTTAGGAAATGTTGAATGGTTTTTTGCGACCGATATAAGTTCATTTGAAATACTGGAAGATTGGAGTATAAACTTCGACTTTAACAATGTAGGGCTAATAAATTTACCAAATACTTATGGTGGAAGGGAAAAGATAGGCTGATTTAAAAAAATGAAAAAAGCTTTTAAAAACCTCTTTCTAAAACTAACCCCCGTAGGTGTCTCCAACTTTTTTTACTATAATCATTGGGATTATAAAAAAAAACAGGATGGAGATACTTCATTTTCCCAAGAAGGGGAAGACATGGTTTTAAGAAGGATCTTTGCCAGTAAACCTTACGGCGTTTATGTTGACATCGGCGCCCATCATCCAACGTTGTATTCAAATACCAATTATTTTTATCAGAAAGGGTGGACAGGCATAAATATTGACCCCTTGCCTGGTAACAAGCTAACTTTTGACACTAAAAGGCCAAATGATACTAATCTTGAATTATTGGTATCGGAAGACGAAGGTATGGTTGAATTCTATTTGTTCGCCCCGTCTTTAATGAATACTATGTCGAAGCAACAGGTAATAGAGAATGAGAAGTTTGACTGGTGTAAGTTGAAAGAAATAGTATTGGTGCCCTCCATGCCCTTGGGTATGCTGCTTGATAAATACCTGGCGCCCGGTACAAAAATAGATTTTATGTCGGTTGATGTGGAAGGCGCGGAAATGACTGTTTTAAATTCAAATAATTGGGAGAAATATGCCCCGGATGTTTTATTGGTAGAAATTATTGATACAGACATTGAAGATATATTTAAAACCGAAGTTCACTGTTTTTTAACAGAAAGGCACTACAAAATTTTTGCAAAAACGGGAAATACATTATTTTATAAAAAGGACGGTTTTTTTGAGTTTTAATACCCTTTACAATATCTCAACCGACGGCCGTAAAATTCAATCATGAAAATTTTTATTTTAGCTACCCCTGCTTTACTTCAACCAAAAAAACAATCTTTTAAATACCCATCACACAATAAAGATTACGGCATTGAGCAGGATTTTTATAAATGGCTTAAAAAACAAAAAAACATCCTTACCAATAACCCTTCCGAAGCAAACCGGCATTACCTGCCTGTTTACTGGACCAGGTGGCATATTAATCATAATTTCGCTGCCCATGGAGAAGGCCTGGCACAGCTACAGGAAGAAGTTAATAAAATAATGATCGATGATAAAAAAACTTTTACCATTACCCAGTTTGATGGCGGCACATTGATAAATACAGGAAAGGCAGTTGAATTTACAGGGGCGCGGACAATTAATGAGGGCATAGATATCCCTATATTATGCAGCCCGCACCGCAAACCTCCGCTGCCGGTTAAAAAAAAGTACCTGGCTTCATTCAATGGCTCATTCACTACCCACCCAATCCGGGTTGAAATGGAAAAAAGGTTTGAAACAAACCCGGATATATTGATACAGGGCGGCCTGCCCACCCGCTTTTACAAAAGGTGGTTTTGGGCCAAAAATTTCAATTTGAATACAATGGCCTCCTATATTGCTTTGTGCCCCAGGGGTACAAGCTGTAATTCATTCCGGTTTTTTGAAGCCATGCAATTGGGGGTAGCCCCATGCCTTATTGGCGATATGGATGTACGCCCGTTTAAAAAGTTTATCCCCTGGGATGAAATAAGTTACTATGCATCAACTGTTAACGAATTAGAAAACCTGCTTCAAAATTTAGATAAAAAGGAAGCCATTGAAAAAGGCAAAAAGGCGTATCAGTATTATAAAAATGAACTGTACTACCAAAAATGGTGCAGGTATGTAATTAAGGAACTTGAGCAACCCGCCTGAAAAATTAGATTACCTGCCCGGCCTGGATGGCATCCGTGCATTGGCTGCTTTCCTGGTAATTTTTACACATTGGCCCAATAATGGCATTTCATTAAAATTTGGCTGGATTGGCGTTAATATTTTCTTCGTACTGTCCGGCTTTTTAATAACCCGCATACTGGTTCATGAAAAACACAGAAAATTTAAGCCATACCTGTCTAAATTTTTCCGGAACCGTGTGTTGAGGATATTTCCGGTTTACTATTTATTTTACGCCGTCACAGCTTTAATCATATTATTAACCTGGCGTTTCATTCCGCAGCTGTCGCATGATACTACATTAATACAAGGTGTAAACACACTAAAACATGATACGCCATTTTACCTCACATATTCATACAATATTAAATTGAATCTGGGTCATTTTTTTAAGTGGGCCGATTATCAGAACCAGTTTTTCGGCCATCTGTGGTCGCTGGCAGTCGAAGAGCAGTTTTATCTGATATTTCCTTTTATCGTTTATTTTCTGGATGTGCGGTCACTAAAAAAATTGGTGATCGCTATAATAATCATTTGCCCCCTAATCCGGCTGTGGGGGGCTATAGTTGGGGTGCATTTAGTTACAGACAGGTTTTGGCTCGGGGAATTTATGTATTCAAATACATTTTGCCAGGCAGATGCTTTAGCTGCCGGCGCAGCGCTTGCTTTATTCAATATAAAAATCAGGTTTCCTTACCTAAACTTTTTTATCGTTTCCATTGCATGTTTACTGGTTGGTTTAA
>DATCES010000158.1:0-6042 GCA_036509935.1 Mucilaginibacter sp. | reverse complement strand
GTTATATTGACGGCGAAAACGGTAAACGCCTTATGCAGCGTATTGCAGGCGGCACGTGGATGCCGGTTAGTAACGGGGAAGAAGAAATAGCCCCTAAAGAGGGCGCTGATATAATTTCGACTATTGATGTTAATTACCAGGATGTAGCACAGGATGCGCTGAAGAAGCAATTGATAAAAACACAGGCCGACCACGGCTGCGTTGTGCTGATGGAAGTTGCCACCGGCGAGATCAGGGCGATAACCAATTTTACCAGGACCAAAAACGGCGATTATGCCGAAAAGTTAAACTATGCCATAAGCGATGCCGCTGATCCCGGGTCAACTTTCAAGCTGGCTACCTATATGACTGCGTTTGATCAGCACAAGATTGATACCAACACCCTGATTGACGCCAATGGCGGTAAATATAAATTTCCAAAAGGGCCTACCATCACAGACGTTGAGGAAAATTATGTAATGACCGCCAAAAAGGCGTTTGAAGAATCATCAAATGTTGCAGCAGCCAGGTTCATTTATAATCATTATAATAATGATCCAAAGGAGTTTACCGATAAATTGTATAGCTATCATCTTAACGAAAAACTTCGCTTGCAAATTCCCGGAGAAGGGAACCCCGTGGTTAAAAACCCAAAAAGCCGCAGTTGGAACAGGTATTATACGCTTCCCGAGATGGCTTATGGCTATGAAATGAAGATAACACCATTGCAGATGCTTGCTTTTTATAATGCGGTAGCTAATAATGGTAAAATGATAGCCCCGATATTGGTTAAAGAAATACGCCGGTTAGGAAATACGGTAGAACAATTCCAGGCAAGGGTTATTAATGAAAAAGTATGCTCGGATGCAACCCTGGGTAAAATGAGAAGCCTGCTTGAGGGGGTGGTAAACGAAGGTACAGGTAAAAATGTGATTAAAAACCCACTATATACTGTTGCAGGTAAAACCGGAACAGCGCAAATAGCAAATGGGTCATCAGGGTATGGTGTAAAAAAGACTTACCAGGCTTCATTCTGCGGGTATTTCCCGGCTAATCATCCAAAATATGCCATGATCGTGGTCATCAATCACCCAACAGCAGGCTCTTACCTCGCCGCTTTGGTTGCAGGCCCTGTTTTTCGGGAAATTGCTGACCGGGTTTATGCAAGCGACCTGGAAATGAACGAGGCTGTCCCGGTACATTATACCGGCAATACAAACATGCCTGAAATAAAAAGGGGTAACCTAAAAGCAGTCAAAATAGTATATGGCAAACTTGGCGTTAAGCCATTATACGCGTCAAATTATGCGGCCGCTAACAGGGTTGATACCAGCAACGGTATCCCTTATGAAGATGCAGGCTATAAAAGCGGCGTAGTGCCATCGGTTACCGGCATGGGCCTGGGCGATGCTTTATATTTATTAGGCAATGCAGGCTATAAGGTAACTGTACGGGGTAGTGGTTCAGTTATCAGCCAGTCGGTAATAGGTGGAAGTATCATACCAAAAGGATCGAAAATAACAATCGGGTTGCAATGAAGTATTTAAGCGAAATAATTGAGGGGCTTGCATTTACTGAACTCCAGGGCAGCGCAGATATGGAGATATCGGCCGTGGTTTTTGATTCGCGGGAGGTAGTTCCGGGGTCGTTATTTGTAGCCATAAAAGGCACATTGGCCGATGGACACGATTATATTTTACAGGCTGTTAAAGGTGGCGCCGTTGCTATTATCTGCGAAATACTGCCCGCCCACGTAACCGGTGAAGTTGATTTCCTGATGGTTGCCGATTCTTCGGTAGCTTTAGGTGTAGTATCAGCTAACTTTTATGACAATCCTTCGGCTAAATTAAAGCTGGTTGGCATAACCGGTACAAACGGTAAAACTACCATTGCCACCTTGCTTTATAAATTATTCCGCGACCTGGGCTATAAATGCGGCTTATTGTCAACCGTTGAGAACCAGGTCAATGGCCAGGTAACCGAGGCCACGCACACTACCCCCGACCCCGTTGAATTAAACAAGTTAATGAATGAAATGGTGCAACAAGGATGTGATTACTGCTTTATGGAAGTAAGTTCGCACGCAATTGCCCAGCACCGTATCGAAGGCTTGAAATTTTCGGGCGGCATATTCACTAACCTTACGCATGACCATTTAGATTACCACAAAACTTTCGAAAGTTACCTTAAAGCAAAAAAAGCATTTTTTGACAGTTTGCCCTCCAACGCCTTTGCTTTAACCAACGGCGATGATAAAAATGGCAATGTAATGCTCCAAAATACAAAAGCCCATAAAAAAACGTATGGCCTTAAAAGCATGGCTGATTATAAGGCCCGCATATTGGAAAACCAGTTTGAAGGGTTGCAACTACAGGTAGATGGTGAAGAAGTTTGGTTTAAAATGGTGGGCACTTTTAACGCCTATAATTTATTGGCAGTTTATGCCGCGGCTATGCTGCTTGAGCAGGACAAGACCACAATACTGACCAGCCTGAGTAAGTTAACAGGTGCCAGGGGCCGGTTTGACTACATAGTTGCGCCAAACAAAATTATTGCCATTGTTGATTATGCCCATTCGCCTGATGCGGTTCAAAACATATTAAGCACTATTCATGATATCTGTAAAGGAAATGAAAAAGTGATTACCGTAATCGGTTGCGGCGGCGACAGGGACAAAACCAAACGCCCGATAATGGCAAAAACAGCTTGTGAGTGGAGCGACAAAGTGATATTCACGTCGGATAACCCCCGCAGCGAAGAACCTGCACGGATTATTAAAGAGATGGAGGAAGGGGTTGACCCCGCTTTTAAAAGGCATACAGTAAGCATTGTTGATAGGAGGGAGGCTATTAAAACAGCGTGTATGTTGGCGCGCCCGGGGGATATTGTCCTTATTGCGGGCAAAGGCCACGAAAAATACCAGGAAATAAACGGTGTAAAAAACCATTTTGATGATATGGAAGAGTTGAGCGCGGTGTTTGAACAGTTGAAGTAATAGATGTGCGGATGTGCAGAGGTGCGGATGTGCAGATGTGGAGGTTGCAAATGTGCGGATTACAGATGTGCAGATGAATGAATTACAGATGTGAGGATGAAAGAATTAAAGATGTGTGGATTGGGAATGTGCAGATAATATATGAATAACATTAAACAGGAACAACAATGAGTGATAAACCAAATTTGATAGTTGATTTAACATTTGATTTTTCGTTGAAAATTATTGTGTTCACTGAAATACTTGAATCAAAGAAAAAATTCAACATGGCCAATCAGCTTTTTAAAAGTGGTACATCCATTGGCGCAAATGTAAGTGAAGCGCAAGGGGCTGAAAGTAAAAATGATTTTAAACATAAATGCAAAATTGCTTATAAGGAAGCAGAAGAAACAGAATACTGGTTGAAGTTATGCAAGCATGCCGAAAGTTATCCTTTTGAAGAGGCTATGCTTAGTGACGTTCAATCGATTATGAGAGTATTAGGAAAAATAATTTCATCAACAAAATAAAAAAAGTGATTAAAGAGAAGGCTCATTTGCACATCCGCACATTTGGAATTTGCATATCTGTAATCTGCACATCAATAATCCGCACATCAATAATCCGCACATCAATATGCTATACTATTTATTTAACTACTTAAACAAAAATTACACCATTCCGGGGGCGGGGGTATTCCAATACAGCACCTTCCGTATGGCAATGGCGGTAATTACTTCGCTGATAATCACAACAGTTTTTGGCAGGAGGCTGATAGATTATCTGCGCTTTAAACAGGTAGGCGAAACAGTAAGGAATTTAGGTTTGGAAGGCCAGATGCAAAAAGCAGGAACGCCAACTATGGGTGGCCTCATTATAATATTGGGCATTTTGGTGCCAACATTATTGTTTGCCAGGGTTGATAATATCTACATCATCATGATGCTTGTAACAACAGTTTGGCTCGGCGGCATTGGCTTTTTGGACGATTATATAAAGGTTTTCAAAAAAAATAAAGAAGGCCTTGCCGGAAAATTTAAGATAATAGGACAGGTGGGCCTGGCAGTATTTATCGGCTTTACCATGTACACTAATAAGGATGTTGTGATAAGGCAGGAAATAAATTCAAAAGATGTAAAAGCACAAAAAATAGCTGATGCACCTGTTAATTTCCACGTGCGCGGCAATGTACCGGTGTACACGCAGGAGGTTAGATCGACCAAAACTACCATCCCTTTTTATAAAAATAATGAGTTCGACTATGGCAAGGTGCTTGAGTTCATCGGGGCGGATACCGATCATTATTCGCTGCTGGTATTCATGTTCTTCGTCATCATAATTGTCACGGCCATATCCAACGGCGCAAATATTACTGATGGAATAGACGGCCTGGCAACGGGCACATCGGCCATTATCGGTGTAACCCTTGCCATACTGGCTTTTGTATCGGCCAACTCATTAATAGCCGATTATCTTAACATTATGTACATCCCCAACTCCGGTGAACTGGTAATCTTCGCGGGTGCATTTGTTGGCGCATGTGTTGGCTTTTTATGGTATAACTCGTACCCGGCGCAGGTATTTATGGGCGATACCGGCAGCCTGGCCATTGGCGGCATAATAGCAGTTTTCGCTATTATGATACGTAAGGAATTATTGCTGCCATTGTTGTGCGGGGTCTTCATTATCGAAAACTTTTCGGTTATTATCCAGGTCTCCTGGTTTAAATATACGAGGATGCGGTTTGGTGAAGGGCGCCGGGTTTTTTTGATGGCGCCCTTGCATCATCATTACCAGAAAAGGGGGTTCCACGAAGCAAAGATCGTAACACGCTTTTGGATCATCGGTATCCTGCTGGCCATAGTAACATTTGTAACGTTGAAGCTTCGCTAGTGATTAGAGGGTGGAGATTAGAGTTTAGGAAGTCCGGAAGGCCGAAAGTAGAAAAGAAGAAGAAAGTAATCAGTGGAATCAAAATAAAAAATCGGTGAAATCAAATAATAAAATAGTCATTCTTGGTGCAGGCGAAAGCGGGGTGGGGGCGGCATACCTTGCCCACGGGCAGGAATACAATGTTTTTGTTTCTGATTTTGGCGCTATCGCTGATAATTATAAAAAGCAATTGCAGGCCTGGAACATCCGTTTTGAGGAACATCAGCATACCTGGGAAGCTATTATGGATGCTGTTGAAGTGGTTAAAAGCCCTGGTATCCCCGGTAACGCGCCGATTGTTAAAAAGATTAGAGAAAACAATATCCCGGTTATATCTGAGATTGAGTTTGCCGGCAGGTACACCGATGCAAAAATAATAGGCATCACGGGTTCCAACGGCAAAACCACTACTGCCAGCTTAACATATCATATCCTGAAAAATGCGGGTTTAAACGTTGGCCTGGCGGGTAATATAGGTAAAAGTTTTGCGTACCAGGTAGCTACCGAAAAGTTCGATATCTATGTATTGGAGCTAAGCAGTTTTATGCTCGATGACATGTACCGCTTTAAGGCTGATATAGCTGTATTATTAAATATAACCCCCGATCACTTAGACAGGTACGATCATAAAATGGAAAACTATGTGGCCTCAAAATTCCGGGTCACTCAAAATCAAACCGCAAATGATGTTTTTATTTACTGCGCCGATGATCCCGAAACAACAAAAGAGATGGAGGGGCGAGGCTTTGCAGCGCAGCAATTACCTTTTTCTATACAAAAAAAGGTTGAACCGGGAGCATATCTCGACAACGACAATATTGTCATAAACATTCACCAACAACATTTTCATATGTCAATAGCAGAATTGGCCTTACAGGGGAAGCACAACATTTATAACTCGATGGCCTCGGGTATTGTGGCTAAATTCCTCGAACTACGAAACCCCATTTTGAGGGAAAGCATGGGGAATTTTAAGAGCATTGAGCACAGGCTTGAGTCGGTTGGTAAAATATCCGGTATAAGCTTCATCAACGATTCAAAAGCGACTAATGTGAATTCCACGTGGTATGCCCTTGAAAGTATAACCAGCGATGTAGTATTAATACTTGGCGGTGTAGATAAGGGGAACGATTATACTATGCTTAAAGACCTGGTAC
>DATCES010000157.1:0-4921 GCA_036509935.1 Mucilaginibacter sp. | reverse complement strand
TACCCCGCTCACAATTCTTTCGCCGTCCAGTTGCAGCACATTCTGAAAAACGCCGTGTGTTGCAGGGTGCGTTGGCCCCAGGTTAAGGGTTGAAAGCTCGTTTTGCGGGTCGTTATCTGTAAATACCGGGTGATTCTGCATTGCTGTTATCTTCCAAAAAAATAATCTTTTTTATCAACACGGTTAGGGTCTTCCAGCGGGAATTCTTTCCGCATCGGAAAGACCACCATATCGTCAACATTTAATATCCTGCGCAGGTCGGGATGTCCGTCAAAAATCACCCCGAAAAAGTCGTAGGTTTCCCTTTCCATCCAGTTGGCGCCATTCCATAACCCGGTTGCGGTAGGGATATGTACATCGCCATCATTCAAAAAAACCTTTAAACGGATGCGTAAATTATTTGCCAGGCTGTGCAAATGATAAATAACCCCTATAGGTTTTTCCAGTGCGGGGTAATGAATAGCGGTAATATCTGTCAAATAACCAAACTGAAGGGCAGGGCTGTTTTTTAAAAATGTTAAAATATCAATAATCTGTTCCCTGCCTGTTTCCAATGTTAATAAGCCAAACGGTTCGCCAAGCAGTACAACCTGGTCATTGAACTTATCGCTGATTTTTTTTAAAACCTCTTCGTTTGTTAGTTTAGCCATTATAGTATTCCGTATGAAGCTAATAGTTTTTGGTATTCCGGTTCATTCCTGCGGCGCAATGTTTCAGTTTGCACCAATCTTTGAATATCCATAAAGCCATCAATGATCGCCTCGGGGCGGGGGGGGCATCCGGGCACATAAACATCAACCGGTATCACTTCGTCAATTCCCTGTAAAACCGAGTAAGTGTCAAAAATACCGCCGCTGGAAGCGCAGGCGCCAACGGCCATTACCCAGCGCGGCTCGGCCATTTGAAGGTAAACCTGGCGCAGTACCGGCCCCATTTTTTTAGAAATAGTGCCCATAACCATTAAAAGGTCGGCCTGGCGGGGTGAAAAGCTTAAACGCTCGGCCCCAAATCTGGCCAGGTCATAATGCGGCGACATGGTAGCCATAAACTCGATACCGCAGCAGGACGTGGCAAACGGCAATGGCCACAACGAATATGAACGCGCTATGCCTATAGCTTTATCAATTGAGGTTGCGAAAAAACCTGCTCCCTCCACACCTGCCGGGGCATCAACTAATTGAATATCACTCATGCTCTATTTGATACAAAAACCCATCCAAACTATCTAAAGTCGACAAATTTACAATTATTTACTATGTATAAGGACACTATGCAACAAGGTAAATATATTTAGAATTAATCTAAACTGCCTCTTTGCCTCACCCAACCCTCTCCAAAGGAGAGGGCTTTTGGAATCTCACAATGCTTTTCAAGTCCTCTCCTTTGGAGAGGATTTAGGTGAGGCGAGATTGACCCTAATCCCAATCCAGCGCGCCTTTTTTTATCACATAAATAAAACCAAGCAACAGCGTACCCATAAAAATAAACATTTCTATCATGCCGTTTTTGCCGAGGTCTTTGAAATTTACGGCCCATGGGTACATAAATATCACTTCAACATCAAACAGCACAAACAAGATAGCCACCAAAAAGTATTTGATAGAAATTGGCGTCCGGGCGTTACCTATAACCTCAATACCCGATTCAAATGTTGTTAACTTATCTTTTGTTTTTCTGTTCGGGCCAATTTTATGGGTTACAAACATAACCACAACCACAAAGGCCATCGCCACGATCATTTGAAAAATGATGGGCAAAAAATTAAGGGGCAAACTGTGTACTTCCATCTTGCAAATATACAAATGGTACAACAATAAAAAAGCCCCCCGATAAATCAGGAGGCCTATTATTTTATAGAAATTCTCTACTTGCTTTTACCCTGGGACTTTTTAGCAAAATAATACACTACCTGGGGATTCGTAGGATCTAATTCCTTTGCCTTACTAAAGTTATCCAAAGCTTTAGCCTCGTCTTTCTCTTTGTATTGATAATACCGGCCTAAATAGACATAAGCATTTGCCAGCTTTGATTTAGTTTTATCATCAGGGGTTCCCTTAGCTGTTATTAACTGAATATATTGCTCATAAAAGGGTTTGGCCAAACCTTTAATATTATTTCTATCTGTTTCCTGCTGATCAGTAATATAGGCAAGGTAAAGTACAGCTTCCGGATAAGGATTAGCTGCGGTTTTTTTAACCACATAGGTAAATGCCGAGTCAGCTTTAATAAGTAATGAACTGTCAAGTTTGAAGCTTTTATCTTTCTCTGCTTTGTCAGTTTGATCGCTAAATGCTAAATAAAAACTCAGACCTTCACGAAAATGGTCAGCAAGTTTAGCCTGGCGGGAACTTTCACCATATTTATGATAAGCATCTCCAGCCTCTTTATATTTGCCTAACTGGTACAAAGATTTTGCAATTTCACCATAAATATCAACCTGTGTTGTGTCTAACTCTATTGCTTTACGTAGGTCCCGTACACCTAATGAATCTTGCTTTGATGCAATTTGCAAACGGCCTAAGTACAAATAATCATTGGGGATAATACGTTTAGGGCCGGCTTCATTAATCCATTTGGTAAGGGCGGTTAAGCCGGCCGGATAGTCTTTATTTTCATAAGCGGCATAACCTAAATAGCGGTAAACCCTTAAATTACTTTTTGCGGATGCGGAAAGGTCGGTGGCCACCTTTTGCAGGGTGACATAGTCCTTTGAATCAATAAGGAAATCAGCATACCGCATTTGCGATTCAACCGAATAATCGGTTAAGCTGATATATTTTTTATAATTATCTGCCGCTTCTTTAACTTTCGCTACATACAATGTAGGATCAGTTTTTGCCTGGCGCAGGTTTGTTTCGGCCCATTCGCGGTAAGCAGGCCCATAGTTGGGATCAATGGCCAGGGCTGCCTGGAACTGTTTTTGCGAATCGTCAAAATTATCGGCATATCTCCATAGCACCCCCTCTGCCACATTAGCGGCTGCTGATTTAGGGTCAATGGCCAAAGCTGATGAATACCCGTCATAAGCGTCTGTGCTTTTCAATTGCGAACGGTAAGCATCGCCTAAAGCAATAAGTATTCCGGCATCTTTGGGGTTAACAATTTTGCCTTTATTTAAAACAGCAATGGCAGCATCCGCATCTGCCAACGCTATGGCCGAGCCTTTAGGCCCGATGCTGCTTCCGCTAACCGGCAATAAATATCCCAGCCCGACATATAAAAACGGCGTACTGTTCTTTTTCCCCGCCAGCTCAATTGCCGTATTAAAATTTGTTGTTGCACCACTGTTGTCCTTTTCAACATGATCGGCAGCGCCTAACCCGGCAAAATTCAATGCAGATTTACCGTTAACGGCAAGCCCTTTGTTAAATGATGTTTTGGCCGAATCCACATAGTCCTGTTTAAGGTACACCCATCCCAGGTAAAAGAAATTTTCATCTTTATCTGCCTGCGTAACCGTAAGGTTTTTCAACATCGACTTGGCTTTCTGGTATTGCTCATCGTCAATAGCCTTCTTGGCATCGGCTAAACTTTGTGCAAAAGCTGACGAACCTATAAACAACAATCCCAACCCCACGGCGGCTATTTTACTGCTAATTTTCATTTTATTAATACTTCGTTTTATAATTTGTTTAATTTCGGGCATGAATGTAATAAAATTTGAATAATTTTTTTACTTTTTCATAAATTCAACACCAATTTGTAAATTATGATGCAATAATATATATTTTTTATGTATTTGCCTGTACAAGTTAGTACAAGTTAATACACCTTTAATCACTGTACTTATTGTTTTGTTTTAATTTTACTTTCAATAACAATTTCCCTATTTGGGATATCATCAGGCAACAGGCCCGATTTTAAAATTATCCTTTGTCCCTGGTCGCCGGCAATAAATGCTGCAAATTCCATACCTAAACCATATTTACCCGTAAAATTTAAAATATATAAATTCCGGGTAAGCGGATATTGCTTCAATGCCAGCGTAGTTTGGGATGGTGAATAATACAAATGCGAAGGGTTTTTGCCGGCATCGTTTTTAACAGCCACAATTTTTACCTTTTGCACCGCATCCGCATAATCCTTATCCGGGTCATTCAGCCAGCTAAAACCTGTTATGCCTATAGCATCAGGGTGCGTGCTAACATATTTTATTACTTCCTTATTTGATTTCAGTGCGTAAATATTCTTTTGCTTAAATGTTGTGTTGCCCGAAAATTCCTTCAAATACCTCACTAATCCGGAGTTAGGGTTATCAAAAACGATATTCCTATCCTGTTTAGTATCGCCGTTCAGCATTTTTTTTATTTCGCTTATGGTAATGGTAGTATCTTTTGACGCCTGGTTTACAATTAAGGCAACCGCGTCAACCGCAAAACGGTTAATAATGGGGTTCAGGTTGCGGCTTTTCAAAATTTTATATTCCTGTGCGGTCAGGTCCCGCGAAATTACTGCTATCCTTACACTGTCTGCCAATAAAAGGTTCACCGCATCATTTTCGGGAGCATAAATAACCGTTGGATGGGCATCGTGGTAAAGCGCTTTAAAAATATAAAGTTCTTCGTCAACTATCGGCTCAAAGGATTCATCTACCAGAATTTTAGCGTTGCCTGCTGTAAAGCGGTCGCGGTTAGCCGCTTTTTCCTTGTGTTTGCAGCCATTAAAAGTCATAATCATCCCGATTCCAATAGCTATGGGGATTACCCGGACAAAGCTGTTAACGCCAATGGCCCTCAAATTATACTTCATCCTGTTCTTTTTTAAAAAGCCGCAAAAACCGTATAATGGCGTAAATAATTATTACTGCCCCATATAACATCTTTTGGGTTTTGGGGATATCCGGCAACATTTTATCCCAAAATACAACCATTAACCCAAATGTAAATACAGCTAAAAAAACAGTAACTCCTAAAATAAGCAA
>DATCES010000156.1:0-2131 GCA_036509935.1 Mucilaginibacter sp. | reverse complement strand
GTTAAGGAGCGATTATAACACCTACGTTTTGTTTAAGGATGCCGCAGACCATAGAAAACTTGAAGCCGCATTACCTGCATTTTTAAGTAAACACAGCGGCCCCGAAATGCAGTCGGATTTAAAAATGAGCGTTAGCTATTTTGAGAAAAGCGGCAGTTTCTTCCGGCTGAATTTAACGCCGCTGACTGACATCCACCTCAAATCAAACCGTACCGGCGAACTGGGGCCAAACAGCACCATTCAATATGTATATATCTTTTCGGCAATTGCCCTGTTTATATTGTTGATTGCCTGTGTTAATTTTATGAACCTCTCAACTGCGCGGTCATCCAATCGTGCAAGGGAGGTTGGGGTACGCAAAGTGCTGGGATCATCCAGAACTTACCTGGTAATCCAGTTCCTTACCGAATCAGTACTGGTAACCCTTGCCGCCACCGCCATAGCACTTTTTGCAGCTGTAGCCCTGTTGCCGGCATTTAACCGGTTAGCTGGCAAAACAATTGTAATCAGCGCCCAAACCTTTGGCTGGCTTGTCCCTGTTTTGTTATTTATAGTTTTAGTTGTCGGCGCGCTGGCAGGCTCATACCCCGCATTTTTTCTGTCCGCATTTAGGCCGGTTGATGTTTTAAAGGGTAAATTATCAACAGGCTTTAAAGGCGGCGGCTTGCGGAGCTTTTTAGTGGTTTTTCAATTTTCAATTTCTATTTTTCTCATCGTGGGTACTTTGGTTATTTATAACCAGTTGAAATATATACAGACGAAAGACCTGGGCTATAATCGTAGCCAGGTACTTATCGTGCAAAATACTTTCGAACTGAATAATCTGGCCAACGTTTTTAAACGGGAAGTAAAACAGTTGCCGGGCGTTGTAAACGCAACACTTACCGGCTTCCTTCCGACTTCTAAATGGAAGAATACTTCTATATTTTTTAAAGATGCATCATTTGATCAAAAAAAGGCATTATTCCCGCAAACCTGGGAGGTTGACGAAGATTATATAAAAACCCTTGACATGAAAATGGCCCTTGGCCGCAGTTTTTCAAACGGGATGCTAACTGATTCATCTGGCATCATCCTTAACGAAGCTGCCGCGAAATTTTTAGGCATTAAAGATCCTTTAAACAAACCTTTATATAGGTCGAACGGCGGTAAGCAGGATATTTCCAACTCAAGGGCCTACCATATTATAGGGGTCGTTAAGGATTTTAATTTCAGTTCCTTACGGGATGTGGTGAGCCCGGTAGTGTTAGTGATGGCACATAATACAGGAGCGTTAAGCGTGCGGGTGGATACAAAAAATCTTCCGGCATTGCTATCCCAAATTCAGGACAGATGGAACCGGTTGTCGCCCAATGTGAAAATGAATTTTTCATTTATGGACCAGGATTTTGATGCATCCTATCGTGTAGAACAGCGCGTAGGGACCATTTTTATTGTGTTCACTTCTTTGGCAATTATAATAGCTTGTTTGGGATTGTTCGGCCTGGCCGCCTATGCCGCCGAGCAAAGGACCAAAGAAATCGGCATCCGTAAAGTGTTAGGCGCAAGTGTGTCAACCATAGTGGGCATGTTATCAATGGATTTTATCAAGCTGGTGCTTATTTCCATATTGATTGCCACGCCAATAGCATGGTGGGCCATGAATAAATGGCTGGAAGATTTTGCTTACCGGGTAAACATACAATGGTACATACTGGCGTTTGCAGGCGTATTAGCCATACTGATCGCTTTTATCACCATAAGTTTTCAATCTATAAAAGCGGCCTTGAGCAACCCGGTGGAGAGTTTGAGGAGCGAGTAGCGCCAGCCCCCACCTAAATCCTCCCCCGGTTGGGGAGGACTTAAAGAAATAAACAGGGAATGAATTTTAGGTACAAAATGATTAAATAAAAAACGAAATCAAAAAAGTCTCCCCAACCGGGGGAGATTTAGAGGGGGCTGAACCCCAGTGAACCAGTGAACCAATGAACCAAACAAAATGATAAAAAGCTATTTTAAAACCGCGTGGCGGAGTTTATGGAAAAACAAGGTTTTTTCATTAATAAACATTCTGGGCTTATCCTTAGGCATGGCAGCATGTTTATTGATATTGCAATACGTAAACTTTGAATTAAGTTACGATCATTTCAAC
>DATCES010000155.1:0-10863 GCA_036509935.1 Mucilaginibacter sp. | reverse complement strand
TGTTGTGGCATTATTATCTAAATAAATCGGAAGGTTCATACGCTTTTAACAATTAAACAAAACAAAGGTATGTAAAGTTTATTTAAAATCATTAAAAATAAGGAGAAAATACCTGTATCCCGCCAATAATTTACAATATTTGGACATGAACAAGGTGGAGCATATCGGAATAGCTGTAATTGATTTTAATGCTGCTTGCAGTTTATATGAAAAACTGTTAAATACAAAGGTGTATAAAATTGAAGAAGTGCCTTCTGAAGGTGTTAAAACCGCCTTTTTGCAAAGCGGGCATAATAAAATAGAATTGTTGGAAGCTACCGATGCCAATAGCCCCGTAGCTAAATTTATTGCCAAAAAAGGGGCGGGGGTACATCATATTGCCTTTGAGGTAGATGATATTGTGGCCGAAATGGAACGGTTGAAAAAGGAGGGTTTTGTTTTGTTAAGCGACGGGCCTAAGCCTGGCGCTGATAATAAGCTGGTTTGTTTTGTGCATCCGAAGAGCGCGGGTGGGGTGTTGGTGGAGTTGTGCCAGGAGGTAAGGGGATTATAATGTTTTTTTATCGTAAAAAGTTTACGCTTTTAAGTTAATTTACAATTAAATCTAAATAATTGTTTTTGTTATACCATCGGTTTTTAATGACCTATTATCGCCAATCACTTATTTTGCAAATTGTGTTTAAGCTATGTTGCGCTAAACTTAACTTTTTTTCAAAACTCCTTTCCTTTTCCCATAATTATTTCTACATTTGCACCTCTTTTTAGAAAAGAAAATTTAATACAATGAAAAAAGACCTGCATCCAAAAAATTATAGATTAGTTGTTTTTAAAGACATGTCAAACGAATATGCCTTTTTAACAAAATCATGCATTGATTCCCGCGAAACAGTTAAATGGGAAGATGGTAACGATTATCCCCTTGTAAAACTGGAAATTTCGCATACCTCGCACCCTTTTTATACTGGTAAAATGAAATTAGTTGATACCGCAGGACGTATTGATAAGTTCCGCACACGTTACAATAAGAAATAATACTTTTCTATTAAAATATTTTCAGGTCCCCCTGCCATCAGGCGGGGGGATTTTTTTATTTTTGCACAATGGCAATTATACTTTTTGACGATAACGCGCATCAAAGCCTTCTGCCCTTAACGTTTACCCGCCCGGTTGCCGATCTGCGCATCGGTATTTTAACCATCGCCGAAAAATGGGCTAAATATTTTGATCTTGATTTTTCCTGGCACACCCAATCCTGGTTGCAGGGCAAGTTCCCGGTTAAGATAGAGGATAGGAATTTGTTTATAAACGGCTCATTTTGTCCTGATGAAACACTGATAACGGCTATAATGGGGCTGCACGGCAACGAGGCGCTAAAATACGGTGAAAAATTAGTAGCTGTAAAGTTAAATGAAAAAGACGCCCTTGATTTTGATCCGAAAGGCGTGTTTGATCATTCCGTCAGCCTGAAAAATAATCCTGTTGTTATTACCTACCCCGAAGACATTTTCAGGAATAACGACATTGAGCTCCGCAAAGATTTTAACCTGCTTACAAAGGGAAGAAAAAGTGCCGCTATCAGTTCAACCAATACCATTATAGGCAATGATTTTTTTGCCGAAGAAGGCGCAAGTGCGGAGTGTTCGACCTTTAATACTACCAACGGGCCAATTTACCTTGCAAATAATACCGAAGTTTTGGAAGGCACGCATATCCGCGGCGCATTTGCCATCTGCGAACATTCGCAGGTTAAAATGGGCGCAAAAATATATGGGGCTACTACCGTTGGTCCATATTCAAGGGTTGGCGGCGAGTTGAACAACGCGGTGATCTGGGGGTATTCATCAAAAGGACACGAGGGGTATTTGGGTAATGCTGTGGTGGGGGAGTGGTGCAATATCGGCGCCGACTCCAATAACTCTAACCTGAAAAACAATTATGATGATGTTAAGCTTTGGGATTACACCTCACAGCGTTTCCGTAAAACAGGGTTGCAGTTTTGCGGGTTAATTATGGCCGACCATGCTAAATGCGCCATAAATACCATGTTTAATACCGGTACAGTGGTTGGGGTTAGCGCCAATGTTTTCGGGGCTGGTTTCCCGCGTAATTTTGTGCCTGATTTTGGATGGGGCGGGGCGCAGGGTTTTGAAGTTTATTCGATAAAAAAGATGTTTGAAACCGCCGAAAGAGTATTTGCCCGCCGCGCCAACCGCGTTTTTGATGAAAATGAGCAGAATATATTGAGGAAAGTATTTGAATTAACGGAGGGGTTCCGAATATTTGGGTAGGGAACTTTACATCCCGGAACGGATGATTTTATTTTAATAGTAACATTACAAACATACAGGTCCAAGACGCAAAGTATTGCGTCTCTACGAAACCAAACACAAAAAATATGAGAAAAAAAATTGTCGCCGGAAACTGGAAAATGAACCTTGATTATAATGAAGGTTTAAGTTTATTTTCGGAAGTGGTCAATATGGTTAATGATGAAGTAATAGGTAGCCAGGCGGCTGTTGTTTGCAGCCCGTTTATTCATTTGCATAGCCTGGTGCAATTGGCAAAAGGCTATACTAAAGTATCGGTAGGCGCGCAAAACGCCCACCAGGCTGAATCCGGCGCTTATACAGGCGAAATTTCTGCAAAAATGATTAAATCGGCAGGCGCAGCGTATGTTATTTTAGGCCATTCGGAGCGCCGCCAGTATTTTGGCGAAAGCAATGCTTTGCTTGCACAAAAAACAGATATGGCATTAAAACACAGCTTAACACCTATCTTTTGCATTGGCGAAACTTTGCAGGAGCGTGAAGCAAACAGGCATTTTGATATTATTAAAAGTCAGTTGGAAGAAGGCGTTTTTCATCTTGATGCTGCGCAGTTTTCGCAATTGGTTTTAGCTTATGAACCGGTTTGGGCCATTGGCACAGGGGTAACCGCATCATCAGCCCAGGCCCAGGAGATACATGCTTTTATCCGTAAAGAGATCGCGGCAAAATATAGCCTCCAGGTAGCTGACGGCACAAGCATATTGTACGGCGGGAGCTGCAACCCGAAAAATGCTCCTGAACTGTTTTCCCAGCCTGATATTGATGGCGGGTTAATTGGCGGCGCCTCGTTAAAATCAAGGGATTTTGTGGATATTGTTAAAGTGTTTAATTGAGGTAAGTCAGGAAGTCTGAAAAGTCCGGAAGAAAAAGTTTGAGCCAGCAGGTTAATTTACCTTTTAGAATCTTTCGGACCCCAAAAAATGAAAAAGCTGTTAAAAGTCCTTCTTCCGCCGTTTGTTGGTTTTGCAGTTTATTTTACGGTAATCAGGTACAGTTCTTTTTATTTTTCACTTCGGATTGATGAGATGGGTGAAGGGAACCTGTTGTCTTTTATGGCTTATTACCGCTATTTGCTGCCGTTATTGTTTACTGTTTCTGTTTTAACACAGTTGCTTATCGTTATCCCTGTATGGGATAGTGTTAATCGGAATTCCAATACAGGTAAAATATGTGCATCTGTTTCGCTGGTGTTTGTTTGCTTATTATTTGCAGCTGGCATGAGTTACGCCATCTGGGATAAAAGTGATGGCGTTCATCATTTAATCATGATGTTTTCCTTTATGGCAGCAGTTCAGTTAGTTTACTGGGCAATCAATTTACTTACACTGATCATTATTGAATAAAATCTCAAATCTCAATTGAACTACCACGAACTCCTTTTCACCACTTTGCCCACAGCGGATTACCAACAAGACTTGCTGATAAATGCTTTGGGTGGGATAGGTTTTGAAACGTTTGAGGAGCTTGACTTCGGGTTTAAGGCGTATATCCCTTCCGTTGATTTCGACCAGGAAAAACTGGACGGGCAATTATCATTTTACCAGGAAATGTTCCCGTTCAGTTACGAAATAACACTTATCCCGCAAAAGAACTGGAACGAGGTGTGGGAAAGCAATTTTGAGCCGATAGCGGTTGGCGGTAAAATTTTTGTGCGGGCAACATTTCATAAGCCTAAGCCTGAATTCCCTTTTGAGATAGTGATAGACCCAAAAATGGCTTTCGGTACAGGCCACCATCAAACTACCTCTATGATGCTGGAGTTAATGCTCCAAAATGATTTGGCAAGTAAAAATGTGCTTGATATGGGCTGCGGAACCGGTATTTTAGCTATAATGGCCTCCAAATTGGGGGCGCATATAATAACCGCTATTGATAACGACCCTGTTTGCTACGAAAGTACCATCGAAAATGCCAGATTAAACAATACCGATAACATTACCGCGTTTTGCGGCTCGAAAGAATCAATCCCCGCTGAACAGTTCGGGGTTATTTTAGCCAATATCAACCGGAATATTTTGATGGGCCAGCTACAGCGTTACAGCGAGGTGTTAAAGCAGGGTGGTTTGTTATTTCTTAGCGGTTTTTATGAAACGCCCGACCTGGACATCATTACAACAGAAGCAGGCAAATATGGTTTAACGTATGTAAATCATAAAAAGGATAAAGATTGGGTGGCCGCCAAATTTATTAAATAAAATTGCGTGTGCTATGTTTAGACCAAAAACCGTTGACTTAACACTAAACATTACTCTATACTTTTCCCCTTCATTGCAACATTTATGGCCTGGTCCATCAAGCGCTCGGCAAATGGCCGGGTAAATTCATTTATTGCATCAATAGCTTTATGGATCACGTCTTTATCACTGCTTGTTAACGCTTCTTTTAAAGTTTTTAGGTATTGATCTGTTTCAGCAATCTCCGCTGTAGTCAAATAATTACCGTTCTTTTTTACAAAGCGTTCAACAGTATAAACCATTTGTTCGCCCTCGGTGCGGGCTTCTATCAGCATACGCTTGCCTACATCATCCTTAGCATTGGTAATGCTGTCCATCAGCATTTGTTCCACCTGGTCGTCGGTAATGCCGTAGGTTGGTTTTACTTCCACTTCCTGTTTTACGCCCGAGCGGAGTTCCATGGCCTGTATTTTTAAAATACCATCGGCGTTCAGTAAAAAGTTAATATCCACTTTCGGGAAACCTGCCGGCATGGATGGGATGCCTTTCAGGTCGAACTCAGCCAATTTCCGGTTTTCTTTTATCAGGTCGCGCTCGCCCTGGTAAACGGCAATTTTCATATTTACCTGGCCATCTATCGATGTTGTATATTGCCGCCCTGCTTTAGTTGGCACTTTGGAGTTACGCGGGATGATAACATCCATCAGGCCGCCCATGGTTTCGATACCGAGTGAAAGTGGGGTAACATCGAGCAATAAAATATCTGTGCGGTTACCGGCTAAAATATCCGCCTGTATGGCGGCGCCGAGGGCTACCACTTCATCGGGGTTAAGTTCATCATGTACCGGCCTGCCAAAAAAATCCGCTACCATTTTCTTTACCAAAGCTGTGCGCGTTGAACCGCCCACCATAATCACTTCATCAATCTGGCTGATGCCGAGTTTGGCATCCTTCAAAGCATTTTTGCAGCAGGTGATGGTTTCTTCCACCTTTGGCAAAATAAGTTCATTAAACGCCTCCCTTGTAATGGTACACCAAATATCGCCTATCTTATCATTCACCATACTTTGGTGGGCAAAAGCCTTTTTAGCTTCCTCGGCTTTAAGGCGTAATTTTTGGGCCAGTTTATTATCGGCAAGGACTTCAGCTTTGTTAAGCTCATTTTTTTCTATCCAGTAATCAACAATAGCGCGGTCAAAATCATCGCCACCTAAAAAAGTATTGCCGTTGGTTGATAAAACCTCGAAAATGCCATTTTGTATTTGCAGTATGGATACGTCAAACGTACCGCCGCCCAAATCATAAACGGCAATGGTTTTTGTTTCATCCGGGTTTAAACCGATACCATAAGCCAAACTTGCGGCAGTTGGTTCATTTACTATACGCAAAACATCCAGCTCGGCCAGTTTGCCGGCATCCCTTGTGGCCTGGCGCTGTGAATCATTAAAATACGCCGGGACAGTGATAACCGCCCGGTTTACGGGGGTTTTCAGCGCATGTTCGGCGCGTGCTTTAAGTTCTTTTAATATCAGGCTTGAAAGCTCAATAGGCGTAAAAAATTTATCCCCTACCTTTATTTTTACCAGGCTGTCCGAATCATCATCAATAACCTTGTACGAGAAAAAATCTTTATAATTTTCTATATCCTTATATGACCGGCCAAGCAAACGTTTTACCGAAAAAACCGTGTTTTGCGGATCGGTTATTAAATATTCCTTTGCCTCATTTCCTACTATAATATCGCCGCCATCTAGCGGACTAAAATGCACCACGGAAGGCACCAGTACCCCTTTGCCGGTATCATTAATTACCTGCGGGTTTTTGTCGGGATTGATAAAAGCCACCAGGGAATTGGTGGTCCCCAGGTCGATGCCGACAATTAATTCTTCCTTTTGTATTGAGCCTGTTGCAAGGTTGATAGAAACTTTAGCCATGGTTATTATTACGACCGGCAAATGTAGGGAGTTTTAGTGCATTGTGTGTCATGGGAATTTCGGATTTCGGTCTGAACCCGAATTTATCGAATTAAGGAATTTTTGGAATTTTTATTTTTTTACAATGCGCACCTTTC
Source organism: Mucilaginibacter sp. (assembly GCA_036509935.1). Classification (GTDB taxonomy): domain Bacteria; phylum Bacteroidota; class Bacteroidia; order Sphingobacteriales; family Sphingobacteriaceae; genus Mucilaginibacter. The sequence goes on along the minus strand of DATCES010000155.1, from coordinate 4,291 downwards.
TCCAGGCAATCAAAATTCTTAAATTCAAAAAAACCACGTAAGCCGGTAAATTTAATGAATTCTTTAATTCGATAAATTCGAGTTCAGACATTCAACAATTTGTCCTTACTTTCACAGCTAATGATAAAACCGCTTAAAATACTCCTGCGGGTAACATTAATACTGCTACTCCTCAGTGCTACTGCCACTATAAGCAGTGCCCAGCAATTCGGGGGTAACCCTCCGTCCATCAAATGGAAACAGATCAATATGCCGGCTGCCAAAGTTATTTTTCCTTACGGCCTTGATTCCGCTGGTTTACGGGTAGCTAATATTGTGCGGCAAATGAATAATGCAATACTGCCTACCATCGGATATAAACAAAAACAGATCAGTATTTTATTGCAAACCCAAACCACAGTAGCCAATGCATACGTGGGGCTTGCCCCTTTCAGGAGCGAATTTTATTTAACGCCTGAGCAAAACAGCTTTGACATTGGCAGCCTTTGGTGGCCGGAGCAACTAGCTATTCACGAGTTCAGGCATGTGCAGCAGTATAATAATTTTAACGTGGGCTTTTCGCATACGCTGAAGGTGCTTTTTGGCGAGGGGGGGCAGGCGCTCGCGAATGATATTGCCATACCAAACTGGTTTTTTGAGGGTGACGCCGTTTTTAACGAAACCCATGTAAGCGAACAGGGCAGGGGCAGGCTCCCATGGTTTTTTAACGGTTTCCGCGCTTTATGGGCTGATGGCAGGGATTATAGCTATATGAAATTACGCAACGGATCGTACCTTGACTATACACCTGATTGGTACCCACTGGGTTATATGCTGGTATCTTATGGGAGGCAAAAGTATGGCAATGATTTCTGGAAATATGTCACCCAGGATGCCGCATCGTTTAAAGGTGGCTTTTATCCGTTGCAAAAGGCCATAAAAAAATATTCGGGGGAGGGTTTTGACCAATTCAGGAACAATGCGTTTAATCACTTTAAAACCCAATTCGGACTTCAAACAACAGATAATTCAAACAATCCGCTAAATCACCCATTCACTAATTCAATAATTAAACGGCATTTTATTGCCGACAGGGAATACCCTGCCTACGTAAACGACAGCACAATGATTTATATGAAAAGCACTTATGATCATATTCCTGTGTTTGTTGTGAAAAACGGTAATACCGATAAGGAAATTGCGGTAAGGAGTGTTTCTTTAGATAACTATTTTGCTTATCACGATGGTAAAATTGTTTATGCCGCCTACCGGCCCGACTTGCGCTGGAACTACCGCGATTACAGCGAACTGATGCTGCTGGACGTGAATAGAGGCAAAGAACGCCGCCTCACCAAAAACACAAAATATTTTTCGCCCGGTTTTAGTGCTGACGGCAAAACAATTGTAACAGTAAAAGAAGGGGCTGATGGAAAATGCAGTATTCATTTGATAAATGCCGCAAGTGGCAAGCTTATTTCTATCATCCCTAACAAAGAAAAACTGTTTTATACTTATCCTGAATTTTACGGGAATAATCAACTGGTAGCTGCCATACGTACGCCAAAAGGGAAAATGTCGCTGGATCTGATCGATATCACCACGGGTAGCAACAAATATCTGCTGCCATTTTCCTACCAGCCCATCGCTTTCCCTAATATAAAAGATGACACCGTTTACTTTTCGGCCACATTGGGCATTAGCGACCGCTTATTTGCTTTAACCCTAAAAAGCTATAAACTTTACGAATTAGCCAACTTTAATATCAACGGTTCCATTGGCAATTATGAACCTGCAATTAGTGACAGTAAATTTGCCTGGGTGGGTTTTACAAGCTTTGGTTACCAGATTAATGAAACAGACAAGAAAAACCTGCATTGGTTGGCAATTGAACCTGACCGTGCCCGGGATGGCCTTCCTGATTTCGGTATCAGCGCTTTAACAAGGGACAGTGCAACCGATCTGCTTGCTAAAGTTAAGAACGACCCGCTTCCGGTTACTAAATACCTCAAATCGCATCATTTGTTTAATTTTCACAGCCTGATCCCTAATTTTAACTATCCCGATTATACATTAAGCCTTGAAGGGGAAAATGTGCTGAACACGCTGCAATCCCAGCTTTCATTCACCTACAACCAGGACGAAGGCTATAAACGGTTAGGTTTCGATGCGGTTTACGGCGCATTGTTCCCATATATATCTGCCGGGGCTGATTATACTATCGACCGCCGGAATTATTATAAGGGCAATCACGTTTACTGGAACGAAACCAACTTGCATGGCGGACTGGAACTGCCTTTGAATTTAAGCTATGGTAAAAGGTTAACGTCATTGCAGGCTGGCAGCGACCTGTATTATACCCAGTCTGTTTTTCAACCGGCTTTCAGGAGCATGTTTGCAGGCAAATCATATACCTATAGCAATGATTACATTAATTTCAGCAATAACATACAGCAGGCAAAACAGAATATTTTCCCCCGCTTCGGGCAAACCATTGCTTTAAACTACAAATCGGCTATTAGCGGGATACATGCTGAACAGTTCCTTGCAAACGGGTCGTTGTACTTCCCGGGGTTTATGATCAACCATAACCTGGTGTTCAATGTGGCCCATCAGCAAAGAAATAAAAATGATGTGATAGATTTTTCAAACGATTTCCCGTTTTCAAGAGGGTACACCGCCGAAAACCTGGGCAATATGAATAAGGCCGGGGTTAATTACCACTTCCCCATAGTTTACCCCGATGCGGGTGTAGCCAACACGGTTTACCTGCTGCGGATAAGGGGCAACGCCTTTTATGATTACACCAGCGCGTCTGATTTCAATACCGGCGGCAGCCAGTTTAAAGGGACATTCCGTTCAACAGGCGCGGAGGTTTATTTCGATTCGATGTTGTTTAACCAGGGCGTAGTTTCCTTCGGGTTTAGGTATAGCTACTTGTTAGACAGGGATGTTTTTGGCGGCAGCAGCCACAACCGGTTCGAAATTATTGTACCGGTAACGGTGTTTTAGTTTTGAATTAGTGAAGACTTACGAAATTTTAAAAATTTCGTAAGTCTTTGGATATTATCGCGAATATTTTATATCGGAGCATCCTGAAGCTGAACGGCCAATTAAACTAAACTTACAGCAAACTTAATTTTACCAGGCGCTGCCATTTGCCTGTTTTTGTTATATTTGGCATAGTCAATTTCATAAACCAATAGTTTATAAAAACCGCTGTTATATAGTTAGTTAAGCTATGTTAAACTTATCCGTCATCCTCGAAGACAGCGCCAGGCGCTATCCGGCAAAAGCCGCATTCACTTTTATGGATACCTCCCTGTCATACGCCGAGGTAAACGGGGCTGCCAACAGGGTTGCCAACGGGTTAAGGACCATAGGCATTAATATAGGTGATAAAGTGGCCTTGAGTTGCCCCAATTTGCCCTATTTCCCCATTATTTATTTTGGCATTATAAAAGCAGGGGCGGTAGTTGTACCGCTTAATGTTTTGCTTAAAAATAATGAAATTGAGTATCACCTTCGCGATAGCGATGCCAAAGCCTATTTCTGTTTTGCAGGGTCGCCCGATTTCCCCCTTGGTCAGATCGGGCATGCGGCCTTCAATAATGTAGGATCATGCGAACGCTTTTTCATGATCATGCCGAAAACCGGAATGCAATCCGCCATTGAAGGTGTGCAAACAATGGATGACCTGTTGAACGGGCAATCCGCCCTATTTGAAATGCACCAAAGCAGCGCCGAAGATACCTGCGTAATTATTTATACATCGGGCACAACGGGTAAACCAAAGGGGGCCGAACTGACACATTCGAATTTGCTGTTAAATGCGGTAATGATATGTGACCTGATGGATACAAACGGAGATGATGTTGGCCTTATAGTATTGCCGCTGTTCCACATTTTTGGGATGACGGTGATGATGAATGCCGGTATTTACAAAGGCAGTTCGAGTATCTTGATTACCCGTTTTGATGCTGAAACAGTATTTGATGCGATGCAAAAACACAAAGTAACCTTTTTTGCAGGCGTGCCTACCATGTACTGGGGCTTATTGAATTGTACAAATCCAAAATTTGATTATGAGAGTATCACCAAAACTTTAAAATTATGCTGTTCGGGCGGGGCCGCGTTACCTGTAAAAGTGCTGGAAGATTTTGAAAAACGATTTAACGTTCCCATTTTAGAGGGGTATGGCATGTCGGAAGGCTCGCCGGTGGTTACATTTAACCAACTGGAGGCTGTACGGAAACCGGGTTCCATCGGCAAACCTTTTTGGGGCGTTGAAGTAAAATTGGTGGCCGCCGATGGT
>DATCES010000154.1:0-5067 GCA_036509935.1 Mucilaginibacter sp. | reverse complement strand
ATGTTGTCCGTGTTTATCAACAACCCGCTTAATGAAAACACAGTTCTTGAAAAGCCTGCTGAACCGGGATATACTGAAACTATAAACAGGCCCGAATTGTTATCATACGACTATCAGAAAAAGACTTATGATTTACAGGATGACCTATTGAAAGCGCAACTGATGCCAAAATTAGGCTTCTTTGCACAAGGCGGGTACGCCCGCCCCGGGCTTGACCCCTTGAGCAATAATTTTCAATGGTATTACATTGGCGGATTAAGATTAAGCTGGAACCTGGGTGGCCTTTACACCTTGAAAAATCAAAGAAAATTATTGGATATCGGCAAGGGAACACTGGATATACAAAAGGAGGTTTTTTTGTTCAATACCAATCTTACCCAAAAACAACAAAATGCCGACATAGTGAAATATACCGAGCTTGTGAACAAGGATGATGCAATTATTGCCCTGCGCGAATCTGTAAAAAAGGCAGCGGCCGCGCAATTGGAAAACGGGGTATTGAGCGCCCGCGATTACATTACTGAGGTAAATGCAGCGGACCAGGCAAGGCAAAACTTAATTCTTCATAATATGCAGCTTTTACAGGCCCAATACAGTTACCAGAATACTACCGGCAATATAAAAAATCAATAACCGCATAAAAAAACACTGATGAAAACACGGATATTTTTGTACATAATACTGCTGCCCCTCGTGCTTGCAAGGTGTAGTTCAAACAACCAGGTAGCCGATGCGCAGGGAACATTTGAAGTTGATGAAGTGATCGTATCGTCGGAAGTACCCGGTAAGATAATGTCGCTGAATATTGATGAAGGCTCTATCCTGAAAAAAGACAGCATTGTAGGTGTTATTGACACCATCCCGCTCGAATTGCAAAAAGCCCAGGTAGAAGCTACTATTGGCGCATTGCAGCAGAAAACCATAGATGTACAGCCGCAGGTTAATTTGCTGCATGACCAGATAGCGGTACAAAAGGCGCAACTGAATGACGACTTTTTGGAAAAGGCCCGCACCGAAAGGCTGATAAAGGCGGATGCCGCCACAACAAAGCAATTGGACGACCTGAATACGGCGATTAACGTGTTGCAAAAACAGATAGCGGTAAACGAGCAGCAGATAAAGGTACAGGAAACAACAACAGGCACACAGAACAGTACTGTTATGAGCGAATATAAACCGCTGAGAAAATCAGTGGCCCAGATTAATGACCAGTTGAAGCGTACCAATATCCTTAACCCCATTAACGGCACGGTGCTTACCAAATACGCTATGGCAGGGGAAATTACATCAGCAGGCAAAGCGTTGTATAAAATAGGCGACCTATCCATAATCACCCTCCGGGCCTATATAACCGGCACGCAGTTGGCTCAGGTTAAGCTAAATCAAAACGTTAAGGTGCTTGTTGATAAAACCACAGATACCTATCGGACCTATCCCGGTGTGATCACGTTCATAGCTGATAAGGCGGAATTCACACCCAAAACAATACAAACTAAAGATGAACGGGCGAACCTTGTTTACGCAATAAAAATACACGTGAAGAATGATGGCTACCTGAAAATAGGGATGTATGGCGAAGTAAAGTTTAATTGAAGCCTCACCCTGCCCTCTCCTTCATAGAAGTCCTTCGGACAAAGGAGAGGGTTCTAAGAGTTTAGGCGAGTTAAAGTCCTCTCCTTTGGAGAGGATTTAGGTGAGGCGAACGAAATGTCCGAATTAAAGAAATATCGAACTAATAATAAAAAGAATGCAATCCGTTTTAGTCGAAAATATCACCCAGAACTATCGTACTAAAAAAACGGTGGTTGAAGCCCTTAAAGGTGTTTCTTTTTCGGTTAACAAGGGGGAGATATTTGGGATTATCGGCCCGGATGGCGCAGGTAAAACATCGCTGTTCCGTATCCTGACAACGTTATTGCTGGCTGAAAGCGGCAATGCTTCGGTTGACGGTTTTGATGTTGTGAAAGACTATAAACAGATACGCAACCGCGTTGGTTACATGCCCGGAAGGTTCTCGTTGTACCAGGATCTGTCGGTGCAGGAAAACCTCGAATTTTTCGCGACAATTTTTAATACTTCCATTGAAGAAAATTACGACCTGATAAAAGAGATATACCAGCAGATAGAGCCTTTTAAAACACGCAAAGCCGGGCAACTGTCAGGTGGGATGAAGCAAAAATTAGCCCTTTGCTGCGCACTGATACATAAGCCGTCGGTTCTGTTCCTGGATGAACCCACAACCGGCGTTGACGCTGTTTCGCGCAAGGAATTTTGGGAAATGCTGCACCGGCTTAAATTGCAGGGTATTACAATCCTGGTGTCAACCGCCTATATGGATGAAGCTGGTTTGTGCGACAGGGTAGCTTTGATACAGAAAGGCGAAATACTGTCGGTTAATACGCCGCGAGGTATTATCAGCGAATTTGAAAAACCTTTGTGGTCAATAAGGGCGAATGAAATGTTCAGGCTGATGAATGCCATAAAGGATGACCCCTCGGTAGAGAGTTGTTATCCGTTCGGCCAGTACCACCATGTAGTTTTTAAAACGCAGGAAAACAGCCGGCAAAAACTGGAACAGATAGCAAAGCAAGGGAATTATACGGATGTGGAGGTACACCCCATTGAACCGAATATTGAGGATTGCTTTATGGCGCTTATGAAAGATTAAATAATGCAAAACGAAAAAGTTATAACCGCAAAAGAATTGACCAAACGGTTTGGGGACTTTACCGCCGTTGACAAAATTACTTTTGATGTGGAGAAAGGCGAAATATTCGGGTTCCTTGGCGCCAACGGGGCGGGCAAAACAACCGCCATGCGGATGCTGTGCGGTTTGTTGTTGCCAACATCGGGTTTGGCTACAGTTGCAGGCTTTGACGTGTATAAAAAAAACGAACAGATCAAAAAAAATATCGGGTATATGAGCCAGAAGTTTTCGCTGTATGAAGACCTTACCATTGCCGAAAACATAAGGTTTTATGCAGGGATATACGGGCTTAGCGATGAACGTATAAAAGAAAAAACCGGATCGTTAATAAAGCAGTTGCACCTGGAAGGGCAGGAAAAAACACTGGTAAAGGCTTTGCCGCTTGGATGGAAACAAAAGCTTGCTTTTTCTATAGCTATAGTGCACGAACCGGCGATTGTTTTTTTAGATGAGCCAACCGGCGGTGTTGACCCGGTAACGAGACGGGAGTTTTGGGGCCTGATATACGAGGCATCGGCAGGGGGCATTACCATTTTTGTAACAACGCATTACATGGATGAAGCCGAATACTGCAACCGGGTTTCTGTTATGGTTGACGGACGAATAGACGCGCTGGATACCCCGGCAAATTTGATGAAGGATTTTTCGGCTAAGTCAATGGATGAGGTTTTTTTACAGTTAGCAAGGAAAGCGGTTAGGACGGGGGATTGATTTTAGTCATTGGTCATTGGGTCATTGGTCATTGGGTCATTGGGTTTTGTGGTGATTTTAAATATAGGATAGCATAGTGAAGCAATTTTTGATTTTTGTAAAAAAGGAATGGCTCCATATCTGGAGGGACAGGCGCACGCTGTTTATTTTGATATGGATGCCGGTAGTGCAGATTATACTATACGGTTTCGCCCTTACCAACGAAGTAAAAAATTCAAATATTGCCATTTTCGATCAATCAAAAGATGAGGCCACTACTACAATTTCTGATGAGATAGCGGCCAGCCGTTATTTCAACCTGGTAAAAAATGTTTATTCCTACGATGATATCGGAGGCACGTTCAGGCAGGGCAAGATAAGGATGGCTATCGTTTTCCCGCGGAATTTCCGATATGATCTTTTACACGGCAACCGTGCGCAAATACAGCTAATTGCCGATGCTTCCGACCCTAACACGGCCAATACCCTTACAAATTATGCAAGCGCCATCATTAACGATTACCAGCAGTCGGTAAATCAAAATGAAGCTTTGCCTTATACCATTAAAACCCAGGTGCGCATGTTGTATAACCCCGAATTAAAGGGCGCTTACAGCTTTGTTCCGGGTGTAATGGCGCTGGTGCTGATGCTGGTTTGCGCCATGATGACCTCCATCGCCATAGTAAAAGAAAAAGAGATGGGTACTATGGAAGTTATCCTGGTTTCACCATTAAAACCATTCCGGATCATTATCGCAAAAACCATCCCCTATCTTCTCGTTTCCCTGCTAAACATCGCCAGCATATTATTGTTAAGTGTTTATGTGCTTGATGTGCCCATAGTAGGCAGTTTAACCTTGTTAATGGCCGAGAGCACGCTTTTTACTATTACTTCGCTTTCTATTGGGATATTAATTTCAAATACTGCAAAAACGCAGCAAACTGCAATGTTCATGGCGTTGATGAGCCTGTTTTTGCCTACGCTCCTATTCAGCGGCTTTTTGTTCCCGATTGAAAATATGCCCATCCCTTTACAGGTCATTTCCAATATTGTGCCTTCGAAATGGTATTATATCATCGTAAAAAATATAATGATCAAAGGTCTGGGGTTTGAAGCAGTTTGGAAAGAAACGATGATACTGGTAGCAATGACCGCGGCCTTGCTTGGGATAAGCATTTATAAATTTAAAATCAGGCTGGCATGAGGATGTTGAAATTTTTATTGCAGAAAGAACTGAAACAGATATTCCGCGATCCGGGCATTATCAGGGTATTGTTTATAATGCCCATGATACAGTTGCTCATCCTGCCGCTTGCCGCCGATTATGAAATTAAGAACATCAACCTCGGCGTGGTTGATCAGGATCATTCGGAGTATTCGCGCGTGTTGGTTAATAAAATTGTTTCCTCGGGTTATTTCAGGTTAAAGGACTACAGCCCGACATTCAAGCAGGGCCTGAAGGCCATTGAACTGGATAAAACCGACCTGATCCTTGAAATACCCCCTCATTTTGAACGCGATCTGGTTAAGGACAATAAAGCGCCATTATTTGTTGCTGTAGATGCCATTAATGGCGTTAAAGCCGGCCTGGGGGGCGCTTATGTACAGCAAATAATACAGGATTATAACCAGGATGTACGCAACCAATGGATACAGGCACCCCGCTATAA
>DATCES010000153.1:0-3265 GCA_036509935.1 Mucilaginibacter sp. | reverse complement strand
AGGTTACAAACCATGAGTGTGCTAATGGTTAATGACCGGTACGACTTTAATTCGTTAAAAGAATTACTGGACACTACCGATGGTAACCTGGCCTCGCACTTAAAAGCCCTGGAAAAAGAGGGATATATTGTGGTGCATAAGACATTCCTGGGCCGCAAGCCCAATACTACTTATGAGGCTACCGGCAAAGGGAAAACTGCATTTAAACAGCATCTGGATGCCCTGGAGTTATTAATAAAACAACAAAAACAAAAGTGATTTTAAATTAAAACAATAAAACCATGAACACTAAACAACTAATCCTTCTTTTAAGGTACGCTGCAATCGGCGGCAATACCCTTTTTATTTTATGGGTATCATTCAATGCAATGGATGAAGGGTTTAAGGGTACAACAATCGAAAAACTTTCCTACTTCGCATTGGTGGGCCTTTTAATAACAAACATCGTCCTGCTTACAGGCAAATCACAAATTCGGCTTACTGAACAACAAAAATCAAACTGATTTTTTTATTTACATATTTTGCCACTAAACGTACTTTTATTTAATAATTGCGCAGCAATGCCAGGTCAAATAATTTAACAGAATTTTCACAATACCCATTTGGTTTTTGGTATATAAAATGCTATATTTGTAATATAAAAGCATTTTATTCATGAGCCGGGAATTAATTGAATTTTCAAACATGATTGATGAGCGATTTGAACTAACAGAAATAGACATAGAAGCAGGCGATTTTTGGGAATCTGTATTGAACCTGTTTATTTGATTGTTGATCTTTAAGCAACATCGCATCGTTCCGTAGTTTGTGCCCCACAAGCTACTGTTATCATTTTGCCCTATTCAAACCCGGCAGCCTGTGCCTCCATCGTCTGCGGGGTTTGATAGTTATAACTCAGCCACATTCCAACCCGGCAACTTTACAACATTTCCTCAATTTAAAACCATTAACTTTGCAGGCTGATGAATCAAGTCGCGAAAAAAAAGTTTTTTGAAAACATTACAATAATTGACATCGCCGAGGAAGGCAAAGGCGTTGGCAAAGCCGATGATTTTGTATTGTTTGTAGATAAAGGCGTACCCGGCGATATTGCCGATATAGAAGTTTACCGCAGCAAAAAGAACTTCTGCGAAGGCAAAATAGCCGAGTTGAAACAAGCATCCGAATACCGCACCGAACCCTTTTGCGGCCATTTTGGTACTTGCGGCGGCTGCAAATGGCAGCACATGACCTACGGGGCGCAATTAAAATTCAAACAAAAATCAGTCGCCGATGCCTTAACAAGGATAGCAAAAGTGGATGTTGGCGGAATGCTGCCTATCATAGCCTCGCCTGCCGATAAATATTACCGCAACAAATTAGAATACACTTTCAGCAACAAACGCTGGCTCAACGATGGTGAAAACCATACTGATGAAGTATTGAATATGAATGCGCTGGGTTTTCATATCCCCGGCCGTTTTGATAAGATACTGGATATTAACCATTGCTACCTACAGGCGGAACCTTCAAACAGGCTTAGGAACAGCATCCGTGAGTTTGTGCTGCAGCAAGGCTATAGTTTTTACGATCTTAAAGCACATACCGGGGCGCTGCGCAACCTCATTATCCGTACCTCATCAACCGGCGAAACCATGGTGATCGTAGTTTTCGCCTACGCGGATGAGGATGAAGTGAATAAGCTGATGGCTTATATCGACAAGGGCTTCCCCGAAATAACCTCCTTGCTTTACATCATCAATCAAAAAAAGAACGATACGATATTTGACCAGGAGGTGACCGCATATAAGGGGCCTGAATTTATTTATGAAGAAATGCGGGGGATAAAATTCCGCATTGGGCCGAAATCATTTTATCAAACCAATTCCATCCAGGCATTAAAGCTTTATGAAATAGCACGTGACTTTGCAGGTTTTAAAGGCTGTGAACTGGTTTACGATTTATATACCGGCGCCGGCACCATAGCCAATTTTATTGCCGGCAATGTAAAAGAAGTGATTGGCATTGAATATGTACCTACTGCCATTGAGGATGCGAAGAGCAATTCGGCCATCAATAATATCACTAATACAAAATTTTATGCGGGCGATATGAAGGATGTACTTTCACCTGGTTTTGTTGCCGACCATGGCAAACCAGATGTGATTATCACCGATCCGCCGCGTGCCGGCATGCACCCCGACGTGGTAAACAGGCTGATGGATATAGAAGCTGAAAAAATTGTGTATGTAAGCTGTAATGCTGCTACGCAGGCCCGTGACCTGCTGGTACTAAAAGAGAAATATGATACCTTGAAAATTCAGCCGGTAGATATGTTCCCGCATACGCAGCATGTGGAAAATGTGGTGTTGCTGGTGCTGAGGAGTTCATAGTTGATGGCTCATAGTTCATTGCCGAAAAATTGAAGTATATTAATCCTGCAAATTATTAAAATCATAAAAATCGTGTTCAATTATGGAACCGGAAGAATTGCTAAACGAAGAAAAAAATAACGAAGAAAGTAAAAAGGAAAGCCCGTTGGTAAGTTTGGAGCGGGACCTGAAATTTTTTAATGAGTCCATACGCGAGGTTGCTATCGAAATTATGGTAGAAGGGCTTTCTAAATACCCGGTTTTTATAGCCCACCAGCATGAATTAAAATTGGGGGAACTGATCCTCGACCGCCACGACCTGAATACGGAATGGAGCATCCATGCTTCCACGGTGGAGGAATTTTTAGAAAAGGGCGTAATTAAAGAAGTCTTAAAGGAACGATTCATCAAATCATACAAAAATCCAAACGATTTTATGTGCGTGTTTGTGGTAGTGCCCGAAGGCGCCAATTTTATTTATTATCCGTATGTGAAATGATAATTGTTGGAATGTTGTAAAGTTGAAATGTTGTAATTTGTTATCTTTACAGTGGAATTAAGGAATTGCAAATAACATTTCAACTTTCCAACCTTACAACGTTTCAACAATATATAATGGCCGATAAACACCTTCTTATATTAAACCATCAGCAAATTCAGCAAAAGATCGATCGAATTGCGTACCAGGTGCTGGAAGACAATTTTGATGAAGAAGAGATCCTGATAGCAGGTATTTTGCCACATGGAAATAAAATTGCAAAAAGAATAAAAAATATACTGGATACGATAGCCCCGTTTAAAAGCAAACTGATCTGCATCGAGATCGACAAGCAAAGCACCAGCTTAATAGCGAATATTGATTTTGATGTAGATGAATGCAGCAACAAAGTAGTTATTTTGGTTGACGATGTAAT
>DATCES010000152.1:0-2468 GCA_036509935.1 Mucilaginibacter sp. | reverse complement strand
AAGGGACCCCCGAGGACCAGGCTGTTAATTATGCCCAGCAAATGGCGGGTATCCCCGGGCTTTCCATGTATTGGGGCAATAAACCGGGTACAGCCGGGCCATTTTACTTTGGGGCTGTAATATGTTTCCTGTTTTTATTTGGCCTGTTGGTTGTAAAAAACCGCATTAAATGGTGGTTGTTAGCAACCGTAGTATTAACCATGCTGTTATCATTCGGTCAAAACTGGCCATACTTATCCGACTTGTTTTTTAATTATTTCCCCCTTTATAATAAATTCCGCGCTGTTGAATCAATACTTGCTGTCGCCAGTATTTGTTTCCCCATCCTGGCCTTGCTCGGCATTCAGGAAATTATTATTTCAACCGACAAGAAAGCCATATTAAAAAAACTAAAGCTTGCTTTTTATATTACAGGCGGCCTTATCGTTTTATTAATTGCAATGCCGCAACTTATTTTAAGCTTTAAATCAAATGATCTCCAATCAGGCATCGCTTATCTTACACGCGCCCTGCGTGGCGATAGCGCGACAGCTACCAGTGTAGCCAATGCAGTTGTTAGCGACAGGATTGATTTGGAGCGTGCAGACGCCATCAGGTCGTTAATATTTATCGCGGTTACTTTTGGCATTATCTGGGCATTTGTTAAGCAAAAGATCAATTTAACCCTTTTTTCGCTTGGCTTCTTTGCACTTGTATTGATTGATATGTGGCAGGTTGATAAGCGGTACCTTAAAGACGCAAATTTTCAGGATAAACAGGATGTTAACCAGGTTGTTAAGCCAAGAGAGGGGGTGGACGATATTATCGGAAAAGACACAGACCCTGATTTCAGGGTATTCGATCTAACGGCAGAAATTAAAAACGATGAGATAAACCCTTTCTTTCACAAATCAATCAGTGGTTATTCTGCCGCGCGTTTAAAGCGGTATGATGAACTGATGGATAACCAATTAACTACAAATCCGCCAAATCATGATGTGCTGGATATGCTGAATACCAAATATATTATCATGCAGGATACCGCGCGAAACTACAAATGGATAGCCAACCAAACCGCCTGCGGACATGCCTGGTTTGTAAAAAGCGTGAAGCTTGTAGCTAACGCCGACCAGGAAATGCAGGCTATAAGCACTTTTGCACCCAAAGACGAAGCTATAATTGACCGGCAATACAAAAAATTAATTGATGCAAAGGCATTACGGTCCGATCCGAATGCCACCATTAAATTAGTAAGCTATAACCCTGACCATTTGATATATCAATCCGGCTCAACAGCGACAGAAATCGCGGTTTTCTCCGAGATTTATTATAACAAGGGCTGGAAAATGCTGATAGATGGGGTTGAAGCGCCTTATTTCCGCGCCGATTATGTTTTGCGTGCTGCGCAAATCCCTCTCGGGAACCATAAAATTGAGTTTAAATTCCACCCGGCATCGTATTATACCGGTGAAAAAATTTCGCTGGCAGGTTCCATATTTCTGGTACTTGCATTAGGCGGGGCGGTTTATGCAGAGAAGAGGAAGAAGAAAGAGGCGGAACCGGCGGCTGCTAAGGCGAAGAAATAAAGACTGTGACTATGATAAAAGTAAATCGTAAATTTACGTTATGAATAATCTTTTGGAAAGAATTACAATTGATACCAATATATGCCATGGCAAGGCTTGTATCAGGCACCTGCGCTGGCCGGTTGAGGTAATCATCGATTTAATAGCTTCAGGAATGCCTTTCGATAACATTATTGACGATCATCCGGAATTAGAAAAAGACGATATAGCGGCTGCATTGGCTTACGTCTGAAATAGATTTGTCAACTTTTTAAAAGTTGACAAATCCTTCGGAACCTTTTTCAACCCTTACAACCTCTGCAACCCTTACAACCAAACTCAATCATTCGTCCTTCTATTCCTCACCCAATACCATCCTAAATTAAAGGCGATTACAACATGGTTAAATAAGGTGGGTACCAATCCGTAATACCGTTTCATAATGTCAAAACGTTCCATTAAACTTTGGCGGTGTTTGGTTTTTGACATCCCTCCTACCTGGTATCTGGCGGCATATTGATTTACGTTTACTATATTTTTAGCTTTTTTAGCGGCCCGGATAATCCAGTCAATATCAGCGCTCAGGTAGTACTGAGGGTCATAAGGCCCTGTTAACGACCTGCGGATGTAGATAGCCTGGTGGCTAATGCTCATGCCGTATTTAAAGCTTCGCCAGGTAAAGTGTTTGGGCGCTTTATGGCGGCGCCTGCCGAGGCTTTGTCCTTCGCTATCGATCATCTCTGTTTCGCCGTAATAAATGTCAGCATCTTTTGCGGAAGCGAATACATCAGTAACCGTACCTGGTTCATAAAACCCATCGCCCGAATTCATGAATATCACGTAATCGCCTGTGGCGGCAACCAGGCCTTTGTTCATCGCATCAAAAATTCCTTCATCGTTTTCGCTGATGAGTTTTGTGATTTT